>JAEEIC010000179.1 GCA_016281165.1 Bacillota bacterium
GACGCCCGCGATCTCTCTGCCGATGAGCTCGTCCTTGATATCGAATATTCCTCTTATATCATAGTGGGGCTCGTAGCTCTCTATGTAATTGGCGATGGCCTGGCCCAGCCTTCCGCAGCCCACGATGACCATCCTGTACTTCCTGTCGATCCCCAGTATGCCCTCGATGGCCTTCCTGAGATCGGCGATGTTGTAACCGTAGCCCTGCTGGCCGAAGCCGCCGAAATGGTTGAGATCCTGGCGGATCTGCGAGGCGGTGTAGCCGGTCATGTCGCTGAGCTCTCCCGAAGAGACCCGCACGACACCCTTGCCGGAAAGCTCCTCGAGCACCCTCAGATAGCGGGGAAGCCTCCTGATGACCGCGTTGGATACCTTCTGTTCCTGTTTGATCATGGCAGTACTGTCTCCTTTATTCCTGTGTTCGCCTGATTTTACCATAGCGCAAAACTTGTTACAAGCCTGCCCATGTGCTAAAATATATTGATTTTTGAGAAACACATGAGCGTCATATCGGTATCAAAACTCAATAAATACTTCGCGACGGAGCCCGTGCTCCTCGACGTCTCCTTCCACATCAACGAGAAGGACCGCATCGGCGTCGTCGGCGCCAACGGCGCGGGAAAGAGCACCCTCATCAAGCTGCTTACGGGCGAGCTCGAAGCCGACAGCGGCGATATCTTCAGGGCAAAGGACATAAGCGTCGGATACCTCAAGCAGAGGGACCACTTCCCCTCCGGCGGTACCGTGGAAGAAGAGATGAAAAAGATCTTCTCCTGGCAGACCAAGGCCGAGGAGGAGCTGGCGAGGATGTACGAGGCCATAGAGAAGCTGCACGAGAGCGGCGCCCCGGACGCCCGGCTCGGCGACCTTCTTGAGCGCTACGAGGCCCTGCAGACCCAGTTCCGCGACCGCAGAGGCTACACCTACAAGAGCGAGATCAGGGGCATACTGAACAGCCTCGCCTTCTCGGAGGACTTCCTCGATAAGCCCGTAGGTCTTCTCTCCGGCGGCGAGAGGACCCGCCTGGCCCTGGCCGCCCTGCTGCTGCAGGCTCCCGACCTGCTGCTTTTGGACGAGCCCACCAACCACCTCGACATAGGTACCTTAAAGTGGCTCGAGGACTATCTCTCGCAGTACAAGGGCACCCTGGTCATCATCTCGCACGACCGCTACTTCCTCGACCGCACCGTAAAGCGCATATTCGAGATCGAGAACCACAGGCTCACGGTCTACGAGGGCAATTACAGCCAGTACAAAGAGAAGAAGCAGCTGATATACGAGGAGAAGCTGCGCCATTACGAGAACGAGATGGCGGAGATAAAGCGGCAGGAGGACATGATCCGCCGCTTCAAGGAGCACAACACCGAGCATCTGGTAAAGCGCGCCCAGTCCAGGGAAAAGCGCCTGGCGATGATAGAAAGGCCCGAAAAGCCTGTGATGCTCAGCGAGCGCCTGAAGATCAATTTCAGCGAGAAGCTGCAGAGCGGCAACGACGTCCTCTACGCCGAAGGCCTTTCCATGAGCTTTACCGACAAGGCGGGCAGGCGCCAGCTCTTTTCGGGCGTCGACCTCGACATCAAGAGAGGAGACCGCGTCTGCCTGGTCGGTCCCAACGGCATCGGCAAGACCACCCTGCTGCGCCTGATACTGGGCGAGCTCAAAGCCGACAGCGGCTACATGCGCCTGGGCCAGAACGTGATGACCGGCTACTACGATCAGGAGCAGAAGAGCCTCGATCCCGCCAACACCGTGCTGGAGGAGCTCCATTCCACCTACTTCAAGTACGACGTGACCGATCTGCGCAGCATCTTGGGGAGCTTCCTCTTCAAAGGCGACGACGTCTTCAAGCAGGTCGCCGATCTGGCGGGAGGAGAAAAGGCCCGCCTCGCCCTGCTCAAGCTCATGATGTCGGGAGCCAACTTCCTCATCCTCGACGAGCCCACCAACCACCTCGACATCGCGGCCAAGGAGATCTTCGAGGACGCCCTGCTGAGCTTTCCCGGCACCCTGCTCATCGTCTCGCACGACCGCTACCTGCTGCAGCGCATCCCCACCGCCATATACGAGCTGGGCAAGGACGGGATCACCGTCTTCCACGGCGGCTACGATTACTATTCCGAAAAGCGCAGCTCCATCGGCTCGGGCAAGGCTTACCTGAACGAGATGGTGAGGGTGACCGAGGGCGCGGTGAAGTCGGCCGAGGAGCTCAGGGCCGAGGCCGAGAAGTCTCTGAGCAAGGAGGCCCGGGCGGCCGCCCGCCTGCGCGAGAAGCAGCTGGCCTCCGAGCAGCGCAGAAGAGAAAAGCTCAAGGCCGCGGCGGAAGAGAAGATCGCCTCGCTCGAGGACGAGATCGCGGGCCTTGAGGCCGAGCTCTGCCTTCCCGAGGTCTTCGCCGACCAGGAGAAGACCCGCCGCCTGGCCGCAAGGCTCGAGGAGGCGAAGAAGGAGCTGGAAGGAGCCTACGAGGACTGGATGCAGTTCGAGGAATGAGACAGCCGGCAGCGGCCCGGCGACAGACAGAATATAAAAAGCAAGCCCGAAGGACTGACGTCCTTCGGGCTTTTGTTCGTATTCAGGCGGGACTGTTCAGAAGCTTAACGCTCCTTACGCCCTGCCGTCCGCGAAATGGGTCAGGCTACTGCCATGCCCACTCCTCGACGTAGAATCTTCCGGTCGGTCCAAGGAAGATGTCGCCAAGGAACTTGTTGTAAGCTTCGCATCTGTTGACCTGATAGATGGGGACCTGCGGGCAGAGATCGTTCATGTAGCGGGTGAACTGATTCTCCAGCTCGATCCTCTTATCAGTGTCGATGGTCCTGCCGATCTCTTCGATCATGGCGTCGACCTCAGGATTGTTGGTCCTGGTCTTGTTGGAGCTGCCGATCTGGCTGGAGTGGAACAGACCCTTGATCCAGGTCACCATGTTGGAGCCGGTGTAGCCGCCGATGAAGCCTTCGAAGTTGCCCTGGGCGGTCTGGGAGAGGTAGGTGGCGAGGTCCATGGAGACCAGCTCAACGCCCATTCCGAACGCGGTGTCGAGGTTCTCCTGGATGACCTGTCCTGCTCTTCTCTTGGTATCGTCGGAGCAGATGACTTCGAAGCTCACCTTGGAAAGATCGACGCCGGAAGCGTTGGCGAATTCCTTGGCCTTGTCGATATCGTAGCCTACGAAGCCGGTGGTGTCGCAGGTCTCGAAGCCGTAGGTGGTCTGAGCGACGGACGCCATACCTTCGCCGTTAAGAGCGACGGTGATGATGTCTTCTCTGTTGACTGCGGCGTTGATAGCCCTTCTGACGTTGACGTTGCCGAACGGATCGACATCATTGTTGAGGCAGAGGAAGTTGAAGCCGAGGGACGCTACGTCGAGCAGTACCAGACCTTCGTCTTCCTTGATCAGGTTGATGTCGTTGGTATCGAGCTCGATGATGTAGTCGACCTCATGGGCCTGCAGGGCGATGGTCCTGGCGGAACCTTCGGGTATGATCTTCCAGATGATGTTCTTGATCGCGGGAAGTCTGTCTTTGTTCCAGTAATCATCGAAGCGGGTGAACTCGAGCTGCTCGGAGATCTTCCAGTTGACGAACTTGTACGGGCCGGTGCCGACGGGGTTCTCGTTGAAGTCGTTGCCGGCGTCGATCAGAGCCTTGGGCTCGATGGCGTTGCCGTGACCGGAGAGGTCATAGAGCACGGCGGCGCTGGGGCCGTCGGTGTAGATGCCTACGGTGTACTCATCGATGACGTGAGGATCTCTGAAAGAGGTGGTTGAGATAACGACTTCCGGGGACTTGGCCGCGGCTTCGAGGGAAGCGACGACGTCTTCAGCGTGCATCTCGGTGCCGTCGTGGAACTTTACGCCCTTGCGGAGGTGGAAGGTCCACAGATAGGAACCGTCAGCCTGCTCGGCGTACTCATAGCTCTCGGCGAGCCAGGGTTCGGGAGCGAGCTCTTTGTTGATCATGATCAGCTGCTCATAGGTCAGCTGATTGATGTAGTTGCCGGCTACGGCGCTGTGACCGCGGGCGCTGATGGCGGGGGTCTCGTCTGCGGTGCAGACTACGACGGTGTCCTTGTCGACAGCGTAGTGACGGTCCACATTGTCAGTCTTGGTCGGAGTGGTGCTGCCGTTTCCGCTTCCGCAGGCCACGCAGGAGATCAGCATGGCGAGGCAGAGCAGGAGAGCAGCGATCTTTTTGGTTTTGGACATACTTGATCAACCTCCTGATCATTCTTTTGAGATGTTTTCCTTTTTACCTTTGCCCGGCGGCGCTTTTCCGGGATCCCTGCCGGTCCCGCGCGGCGCCTTTTCGGGCGGCGATCGACATTAAAAAATGTCAATGCTTGGTATCATTATAATACGCATTCACTGCTCTTGCAAGATGTTATATTATTTTTGCTTTACAGACATGATTTATAGTGAATGTACAACTCCGCTATCAAAAAAATTGTATCAGTCCATCAAATCGCGATCCCGCGCGCGGCGAACGGCCGCTTATGCCCCCATCCCTTTGTGTAAACTTTGTGTATTTACAAAAAAAATGAACGGAGAGAACGATATTGTGATAAAATCATTTTGATCGTTATTTTATTAGCGACAGGTATCATATCAATTTAATCTAATGCTTTAATATGAGGTGATAGCTATGGAAAAACTTATGGACGCCATCGTTAAGCCGACTATGGGGCCGGGATTGGAACTGCGGAAGGTTCCTGTACCTGAACCCGGTCCCGGCGAAGTACTTATCAAGATCCACAAGACCGCTATTTGTGGAACTGACGTGCACATCTATGACTGGAACAAATGGTCTGCCGAGCGCATCTACCCGGGAATGACCATCGGCCACGAGTATGTCGGCGAGATATACAAGCTGGGCGAGGGAGTCACCGACTGGAAGGTCGGCCAGAAGGTCAGCGGCGAAGGACACATCACCTGCGGCAAGTGCAGGGCCTGCAAGTCGGGCAACCTCCAGTGGTGCGAAAAGACCCTGGGCGTGGGAGTCAACAGGAACGGCGCTTTCGCGCAGTACATGACCCTTCCCACCACCAACCTGGTCGCCATCAGCGACGACCTGGACGAGGATATAGTATCCTTCTTCGACGCCTTCGGCAACGCCACCCACACCGCCCTCATGTACGACCTGGTAGGTGAGAACGTGCTCATCACCGGCGCCGGCCCCATCGGCATCATGGCCGCCGGCATCGCCAAGTACGCCGGAGCCCGCAGGGTCTTCATCACAGACCTCAACGACTACAGACTGGACCTGGCCAAGAAGATGGGAGCCGACCGCGCGGTCAACACCGCCAAAGATGACCTCAAGGCGATAATGAAGGAAGAAGGCGTATTCGAGGGCTTCGACGTAGGCCTCGAGATGTCCGGCGCCGCCCCCGCC
>JAEEIC010000180.1 GCA_016281165.1 Bacillota bacterium
CTCGCCGCCGCGGCCGCCCTCAGCCTCGATCTTGACGGCATCATCAGGCTGGCCTCCTCCGCGGAGCGCCTCACATACGAAGAGCCCTTCATCCCGGGACCCGGCGAGAGCTTCAGGCTCGGCGTCGCCCTGGACAGGGCTTTTTGCTTTTACTACGAAGACAGCCTCGACGTGCTGCGGAGGCTGGGCGCCGAGATCGTATATTTCAGTCCTCTTGAGGACAGCGCCCTGCCGGACGGCATACACGGCCTGTATCTGGGCGGAGGCTACCCCGAGCTTTACAAAGAGACGCTCGCCGGCAACGCTTCCATGCGCTCGTCGGTGAGGGAGGCGGTCAGGGCCGGCCTTCCCACCGTCGCCGAGTGCGGGGGCTTCATGTATCTGTGCGAAGATATCGCCGGCAGCCCCATGTGCGGGGTCCTGCCGGGGAAATGCTTTGACAGCGGCAGGCTCACCCGCTTCGGATACGTGGAGCTGACGGCGAAAAAGGACAATATGCTCTGCAGGGCCGGGGAGAGCATAAGGGGGCACGAGTTCCACCGCTGGGACGCCGGGGAGACGGGAGACTGCTTCAGGGCCGAAAAGGCAGACGGAAGAGCCTGGGACTGCGTCTTTGCGGGCGATACTATCTACGCGGGCTTCCCCCACTTCCACTTTCTTTCGAACATTTCCTTCGCCGAAGGATTCTGCGCGGCCTGCGTAAAGGAGAAACACAGGAATGGCTGAGATCGTAAGACCCGCGGACATAGAGAAGAGGAGCTTCGAGATCATAGGAGAGCTTCTGGGAGAGAGAAGGCTCGATCCCGAGAACGAAGCGGTCATAAAGCGCGCCATACACACCACCGCCGACTTCGAGTACGCCGACTCTCTGGTCTTCTCCGAGCACGCGGTCGAAAGAGGCATAGAAGCCCTCAGGGCCGGCTGCGACATAGTGACAGACACCCAGATGGCGAGAGCCGGCATCAACAAGGCCGTGCTGGCAAGGCTCGGCGGAGAGGTCCGCTGCTTCATGTCCGACGAGGACGTGGCCGCGGAGGCGAAAAAGCGCGGCGTGACCCGGGCCGCGGTCTCCATGGAGAAAGCGGCAAAGCTCGAGAAGCCCTGCGTCTTCGCCATAGGCAACGCTCCCACCGCCCTGCTGCGCTTAAAAGAACTGATGGACGAGGGAAGGCTCACGCCGGCCCTCATCATCGGCGTGCCGGTGGGCTTCGTCAACGTGATCGAGAGCAAGGAGAAGATCATCGAAGGCTGCAAAGCGCCTTACATAGTCGCGAGAGGCCGCAAGGGCGGGAGCAATGTCGCCGCCGCCATCTGCAACGCCCTCCTCTATAAGATCGCGGAAGGAAGAGCGGAGTCTTCTGTCGTAAAGGACGGAAAGAAGCTGAGGACGGGCTATACCACCGGCTCCTGCGCCGCGGCGGCCGCCAAGGCCGCGGCCATGCTGCTGCTTGACGGCAGGAGGAGCGAAAGCGTCTCCGTCACCACCCCCGGCGGCAGGACCCTGGAGCTCAAGACCGAAGACCTGCGCCTTGAGGGCGGCAGAGCCTTCTGCGCGGTGAGGAAGGACAGCGGAGACGACCCCGACGTGACCGACGGCGCCCTTATATGCGCCGAGGTCGGCAGGAGCGAAGAGCCGGGCGTCTTCATAGACGGCGGCAAAGGCATAGGCAGGGTCACGAAGCCCGGTCTCGACCAGCCCGTAGGCGCGGCCGCCATCAATTCGGCCCCCAGAAGGCAGATCGAAGACAACCTGCGGCAGCTGCTCGAGCGTTCCGACTGGGAGGGCGGCCTTACGGTCGTCATCTCGGCCCCGGAGGGCGAAGAGCTGGCCCAGAAGACCTTCAATCCCAGGCTGGGCATAGTGGGCGGCATCTCCATACTCGGCACCACCGGCATCGTCGATCCCATGAGCGAGCAGGCCCTGACCGAGACCATAAGGATCACTCTCAGGCAGAAGCGCGGGCTGGGCGAAGGATACGCCCTCCTGACGCCCGGCAACATCGGGGCCGAATATGTAAAGAGCGGGCTTGGGCTCGATCCCGCCGCGCCCGTCTCCGTCTCCAACTACATAGGCGAGAGCATCGACATGTGCCGCGGGCTGGGCTTTAAAGGCGTCCTCATCGCGGGCCACATCGGCAAGCTCGTGAAGCTGGCGGGCGGGATCATGAACACCCATTCAAGATACGGCGACTGCCGCATGGAGATACTGGCCTCCTGCGCGGCGGCCGAGGGCCTCTCCGCCGGGAGCTGCGCGAAGATACTGGACTGCGCGGTCTGCGACGACGCCCTGCGGATCATAGACGGGGAAGGCCTGCTCGAAAAGAGCATGAAGAGGCTCGAAGAGCGCGTAGGGCTCGCGCTCAAAAGGCGGGCGGGCGAGATGCCGGCCGGGGCTCTCATCTTTTCCGGCAGGTACGGCCTGCTCTGCTCAAGCGGCGACGCCGAAGAGCTGCTGAAGATATTCCGGGAGGTCAGGTGATGGTGCATTTCGTGGGAGCGGGCTGCGGAGCCGCCGATCTCATCACGGTAAGGGGAGCGAGGCTCATCTCCGAAGCGGATCTGATCATATACGCGGGATCCCTGGTCAACACGGAGCTGCTGGCTCCGGCCAAGAGCGGGGCGAGGCTCCTGGACAGCGCGAAGATGACGCTCGAAGAGATCATCGAGGAGATAAAAAGGGCCGAAGCGGAGGGCCTCACCACGGTGCGCCTGCACAGCGGGGATCCTTCCCTCTTCGGGGCCGTAAGGGAGCAGTTCGAAAGGCTCGACGCCCTGGGGATAGGATACGACGTCTGCCCCGGAGTCAGCGCCCTTTCCGGCGCCGCGGCGGCCCTGAGGACCGAATATACCGTGCCGGGAGGCAGCCAGACCGTCATCATCACGAGGACAGCCGGCAGGACCCCGGTGCCCGAAAGGGAGGCGATATCCTCCCTGGCCGCCCACGGAGCCACCATGGTCCTTTTCCTCAGCACTTCTCTGACCGAAAAGCTTCAGCGGGAGCTGCTCGCGGGGGGCTTTGCCGGGGACACGCCGGCCGCGATCGTATACAAGGCCGGCTGGCCCGAGGAGAAGATATACCGCTGCACGGCGGGCACTCTGGACAGGACCGCCAAAGAGGCGGGCCTTAAGAACACCGCCCTCATTATCGTCGGCCCCTGCCTTGAAGGGAGCGGCCGCAGGTCGCTGCTGTACGACCCGGCCTTCTCCACCGGCTTCAGAAAGGCTGAAGAAAGATGAGCGTATATATTTTTTCCTACAGCGGAAGGGGCCGCGTCCTCGCGGAAAGGATAAAGGAAGCCCTTGAATCCTCAGAGGACGCTTTCATCAGCCGTCTGACCGAGGGTGACATAAAACTATATACTGTAGAGAGGCTTGCAGGCAATGGGCAAGAGGCCATACCGCATATTTCCGCCCCGCTCTACGCCAAAGCCTTTTCGGAAGCGAAGGCCCTGGTCTTCGCGGGCTCCTGCGGCATCGCCGTGAGGGTCCTGGCCCCGTATATACGTTCCAAAACGAGCGATCCCGCGGTCCTGGCGTGCGGCGAGGACGGCCGTTTCGTCATCCCCCTGCTCTCGGGCCACATCGGCGGGGCCAACAGGCTGGCCTCTCTGCTGGCGGAGCGCCTCGGCGCGCAGGCCGTCATCACCACCGCGACCGACAGCGCCGGCCGCTTTTCCCCCGACGCCTGGGCGGCCTCAAAAGGCTTTCACATCAGCAGCATGGAGCTCGCAAAGGAGGTCTCGGCCGCCATACTGGAAAGAGACCTTCCCCTGCTCTCGGATCTGCCGCTCAAAGGGGAGCTGCCCCCCGGCACCTTTGCCTCGTCTCAGGGAGAACTGGGGATATATATAGGCGTCCGCGGCAGATCGCCCTTCAAAAGGACCTTAAGGCTCGTGCCGAAGACCCTGCGCCTGGGCCTGGGCGCCAGAAGAGGCGTGAGCAAAGAAGACGTGAAAGAAGCGGTCCTCGCGGCTCTCAAAA
>JAEEIC010000181.1 GCA_016281165.1 Bacillota bacterium
ATGAGCCGCCGAAAGGCGGCGATCGTTCGGCAAAGCGGCAGGCCTCACAGCGCGCAGAGAGGAAAATTCAATGGATCACGATAAGCTTGCCGAACTTCTGTTTCGCGATATAACGAAAACGCCCGAGGATTACGAAAAGATATATCCTCCCAGAGACCTGCCCGAAGGGGCCATGGTCACCAGGATGGCTCCCAGCCCCACCGGCTTCATCCATCTGGGCAATCTCTACGGAGCCCTGGCCGACGAGCGCCTGGCCCATACCACCGGCGGAGTCTGTTTCCTCAGGATAGAGGACACCGACGAGAAGAGGGAGGTCGAGGGCGCCATCCCCGTGCTGCTCGACACACTGAGCTACTTCGGCATCGACTTCGACGAGGGCGCGAACAAGGAGGGCGAGAGCGGCGCTTACGGGCCCTATACCCAGAGCAAAAGGGCCGACATCTATCAGGCCATGGTCAAGTACCTGGTCAGGCAGGGCAAGGCCTATCCCTGCTTCATGAGCGAAGAGGAGATAGAGGCCATGCGCGAGGAGCAGAAGGCTGCCGGGCTCGATCCCGGCGTCTACGGCAAGTACGCCCGCCACAGGAATCTCTCCTATGAAGAGGTGGAAGCCCGCGTAAAAGCCGGCGAGGAGTTCGTCATCAGGCTCAGGTCCGAGGGCGATCCCTCGAAGTATTTCACCGCCGCCGACGCCATCAGGGGCACCATCTCGATGCCCGAGAACGTGCAGGACGTGGTCATACTCAAGAAGACCGGCCTTCCCACCTATCACTTCGCCCACGTGGTCGACGACCATCTGATGCGCACCACCCACGTGGTGAGGGGCGAGGAATGGATGGCCTCGGTGCCCATCCATGTGCAGCTCTTCGAGGCCATGGGCTGGCCCCTGCCCGTATTCTGCCACAACACGGTGCTGATGAAGATAGACGAGGAGACGGGCCAGAAGCGCAAGCTCTCAAAGCGCAAGGACCCCGAGCTCTCGCTGGAATACTACAAGAAGCAGGGCTATTTCCCCGAGGCGGTGAGAGAGTACCTGATGATCATACTCAACTCCGATTACGAGGAGTGGCGCCTCGCCGATCCTCTGGCCGACTACCGCGACTTCCCCTTCTCGCCGTCGAAGATGAGCGATTCGGGCACGCTCTTCGACCTGAACAAGCTCAACGACGTCTCAAAGGACGTGCTGGCCAGGAAGAGCGCCGCCGAGATATACGATTTCATGCTGGACTGGGCCGAAGAATACCATCCCGATCTCTTCAGGCTCTTCAGCGGGAAGAAGGATATGCTCCTCAGGGTCTTCGACATCGACAGGGGAGGGGAGAAGCCCAGAAAGGACCTCGTCTACGCCGAGCAGATCTTCGGGTTCATCAAATACTTCTTCGACGAGCATTTCGTCTATGAGAGCGAATGGCCCGCCGAGGTGAGCGCAGAGGACAGGCGCGAGATACTGAAGAGGTATATCGAAGGCTACGATCCCGCGGACGACAACAGCGCCTGGTTCGAGAAGATCAGGGCCATCACGGCGGACCTGGGCTACGCGGTAAAGCCCAAAGACTACAAGAAAAATCCCGGCATGTACAAGGGCCACGTCGGCCACGTCAGCGGGGTCATCAGGATAGCGATCACCGGCAGGGCCAATTCCCCCGATCTTTGGACCGTCCAGCAGATCATGGGCGAACAGGCGGTGCGCGCGAGGATAGAAAAGGCGATGGAGAATTGATATGGATCTCAGAGATTTCAGACATGTACACTGCATAGGCGTGGGAGGCATAGGCCTTTCCGGCATAGCCTTCATCTTAAGGAGCAGGGGCTACAGGGTCTCCGGCTCCGACATCAAGGAGAGCACGGTCACCGAGCAGCTCAAGGCCGCCGGCGTCGACGTGCGCATCGGTCATGACGCCGCTAATCTGGGCGATACCGATCTGGTGGTCTTCTCCGCCGCCGTCTCCATGGAGAACCCCGAGATAGTCGAGGCAAAAAAGCGCGGCATCCCCGTGATCTCAAGGGCCGAGGCCCTGGGCTGCATAATGGCGGACTACAAGACCTCTCTCGCCATCTCGGGCACCCACGGCAAGACCACCACGACTTCGATGGTCTCGCTCATACTCGAGAACGCGAAGCTCTCCCCGACCATACTGGTGGGCGGCATACTGAGCGAGTTCAAGGGCAACGTCAAGGTCGGGCACAGCGAGTATTTCGTCACCGAGGCCTGCGAGTATATGGACAGCTTCCTTGAGCTGCGCCCCTGGGCCGAGATCATACTCAACATAGACTCGGACCATCTCGACTACTTCAAGGATATCAACCACATCGCCAGGTCCTTCTCGACCTTCGCCTCCGCCGTCCCCGAGAGCGGCGTGGTCTTCGCCTACGATTCCAATCCCTTCGTGAACTCGGTGGTGAGCGATCTCAAGTGCAGGGTCGTGAGCTTCGGCTTCAACGAGAGCAGCGATTTCTACGCGAAGAACATAAGCTTTAACGAGCAGGGCCACACCTCCTACGACCTCTATACCCAGGACGGCTTCATACGCAAGATCCAGCTGGCTATACCGGGCGAGCACAACGTGGCCAACAGCCTCGCCGCCATCGCCGCCTGCACCAACCTGGGCGTGGACCTCGATACCATCACCGATACTCTCGAGAAGTTCACCGGCACCCAGAGGCGCTTCGACATCATCGGCAGGACCGGAGACGGAGTGGTCGTGGTCGACGATTACGCCCACCATCCGACCGAGATAAAGGCGACCCTGGCCGCCGCGCAGAACCTGCCCCACAACAGGGTCTGGTGCCTCTTCCAGCCCCATACCTATACCAGGACCAACGCCCTCTTCACCCAGTTCGCCGACGCCTTCGAGAACGCCGACGTGGTGATACTGGCCGAGATCTACGCCGCCAGGGAGAAGAACATCTACAAGCTCTCGTCGCGGTCCCTCATGAACGAGATCAAGTTCAGGCACCCCGGCAAGGACGTGCAGTTCATACCCGACTTCGAGGCCATGGCCTCCTTCGTCAGAGACAACGCCGACAGCGGCGACATCGTCATCACCATGGGCGCGGGCGACATCTACAAGGTCGGCGAGCTCATACTGGAAGGCCGGAAATGAAGAAGATAGAAAGAGTCTGCGCCATCACCCACATACTGACCGAGCATCCCAACCGGGACTATTCCCTGGGGAGCTTCGCCGAGTCCTTCGGCTGCGCCAGATCGAGCATCAGCGAGGATATCAAGCTGATCAAGAAGGCCATGGAGGAGGGCGGACTGGGCTATCTTGAGACCAGCGCCGGGGTCAAGGGCGGAGTGCGCTATGTCCCGTTCATAAGCGACGCCGAGGCGGCGAAGGTCCTGAACGAGCTCAAGGAAGCCTTCGAGGAACCGGACCGGGTCCTGGGCAGCGGCTTCCTCTACACCTCCGACATACTCTTCAGCCCGCGGCTGGCCAAGGGAGCGGCCAGGATATTCGCCAGGCGCTTCGCCGGGGCCGGGGCCGACATGGTGGTCACCAAGGAGACCAAGGGCATAGGAGTCGCTCTGTTCACCGCGGAGCTCCTCGGCCTTCCCCTCGCGGTCCTGCGGCGCGGCAGCAGGGTCTCCGAAGGCTCGACCGTGAGCGTGAACTACGTCTCGGGCTCCACCGAGAGGATACAGCAGATGAGCCTCTCCAAGAGGGCTGTCAGATCCGGCAGCCGCTGCATCATCATCGACGACATCATGAGGGGCGGAGGGAGCGTCAAGGGCATAGAGGATATGCTGTCCGAGTTCGACGCCGCCGCCGTGGGCATCGGGGTCGTCGTGGTCGCCGGAGGGATGGGGGGCAAGAAGATAGGAGATTACCTCCCCCTGCTGCTCATGAGCGAGGACGAAGACAAAAAGCTGCGCATGGATATCAACCCCGAACTGCTGGCAAAACAGTTCAGGCCGTGATATACTTACAGGGCCGAAAGGCCTTAAGCATGAAAAAGTGATCAACGGGAACGGAAAGGAAAAAAGGTCATGAAAAACGGAGTCTACACTGATTATAAACTGTTTGCCTGCAACGGCAATCCCGAGCTCGCCCGGGAGATATCCGCCATACTGGATAAGCCCCTGGGAGCGGCCAAAGTCACCCATTTCAGCGACGGAGAAGTCTTCGTGAGCCTGGGAGAATCGGTCCGCGGCGCTGACTGCTATATAATCCAGTCCACCTCCGAACCCGTGAACGATAACCTCATGGAGCTCTGCATCATGATAGACGCCATGAAGAGAGCCTCCGCCGGGCGCATCAACGCCGTCATCCCCTATTTCGGCTACGCCCGCCAGGACAGGATCTCCAAGCCCAGAGAACCGCTGACCGCCAAGCTCGTGGCTGATATCATCAGCGTCGCCGGCGCGGACAGGGTCATCACCATGGACCTGCACGCCGCCCAGATCCAGGGATACTTCAACATCCCCGTGGACCACATGATAGGCCAGCCGACCCTGGTCAAGTACTTCCAGCAGAAGGCTCCCAAGGACCTCGTCATCGTCTCCCCCGACCACGGCAGCGTCAAGAGAGCCAGGTCGTTCGCGGCCGGCTTCAACGCCCCCATCGCCATCATCGACAAGCGCCGTCCCCAGGCCAACGTCGCCGAGATCATGAACATAGTCGGAGACGTCAAGGGCAAGAACTGCATCCTGGTCGACGACATGGTCGATACCGCCGGCACCATCTGCAACGCCGCCGAGGCCCTGATCAAGGAGGGAGCGCTCTCTGTCAGCGCCTGCGCGACTCACGGCGTGCTCTCCGGTCCCGCCATCGAGAGGATAGAGAAGTCTCCCATCCAGGAGATCGTCTTCCTCAACACCATCCAGATCCCCGAGAAGAAGAGGATAGAAAAGCTCAAGGTCCTGTCCGTCGCCGGCCCCTTCGCCGAGACCATCCACAGGGTCTTCGCCAACGAGCCTCTCAGCCCCCTCTTCGACGAGCTGGCCGCGGTCACCAAGTAGAGATGTATCTTATCTGCGGACTCGGCAATCCCGGAAGAGAATATGAGACCACCCGCCACAACATGGGCTTCCTCACCGTAGACGTGCTGGCCGAAAGGCTGGGCGTGAACGTGAGGCAGCTCAGGTTCAAGGCGCTGGTCGGGGAGGGCCGCGTAGGGAGCGAGAAGGTGCTCCTCATGAAGCCGCAGACCTTTATGAACCTCAGCGGCGAGGCGGTCAGGATGGCCATGGACTATTACCGCCTCGATCCTTCACATCTGATGGTCATATACGACGACGCCGATCTGGCTGTCGGCTCCCTGAGGATAAGGCCCTCGGGAAGCTCCGGCAGCCACAACGGCATGAAGTCGGTCATATACCAGCTGCAGGACCAGTCCTTCCCCCGCATACGCGTAGGCATAGGAAGCAGCGGGCCCATCCCCATGGAGCGCTACGTACTGGGCCACTGGAGCGAAGAGGAGAGGCCCCTTCTGGCCGAAGCGGTGAGCAGGGCCGCCGAAGCCTGCGAGTGCTTCGTGAGCCGGGGGCTGGATACCGCCATGAACCGCTACAACACGAGGAAGGATCCCAAAAAGAAAAAGACCGCCGAAGATCCCCCCGCGGGCGAACAGGAAGCGAAGGATGATCGTTAATTACACGGGCATATCCGACAACAGGACGGCTCTTCTGGCCGGCAGACTGATGGAGAAAAGACCCGGGCAGGGCTTGATAGTGTGCTCTTCCCTTGCGAGGGCAAGGCGCATAGCAGGCGACCTGCCCTTTTTTACGTCCGCTCCCGTCTGCGTGGTCCCCGATCAGGAGGTCGGGGTCTTAAGATACGAGGCCAAGAGCACGGGCGAGCTCTCCCAAAGGCTCTCGGTGCTCACGAGGCTGGTGAGCGGCGAAAGCTGCATCGCCGTGGCTCCGGTGCTGGGCGCCCTCAAAAAGCTTCCTCCCGCCTCCGATTACAGCCGCGACATGTTCACCGTCGGGCAGAACGGCACCTGCGACAGGGACGAGCTCATAGGCAGGCTCGTCCGCATGGGCTACGAGCGGAACAGCGCCGCCGAGGCCGCGGGCCAGTTCGCCGTGAGGGGCGATATAGTGGACGTCTTCTCGCCCGGGCAGGAGCTGCCGGTGAGGATAGAGCTCTTCGACGACGAGGTCGATTCCTTGAGGAGCTACGACCCCATGACCCAGCGCTCGGTGAAGAGCCTTGACAAGGTCCTGCTCTCGCCCGCCCAGCTCATGGTGAAGAACGACGAGGCGTACGCGAAGGGCCTTAAGGGCATCTCCGCGGCCTACAACAAGGCCTGCTCGGGCCGCGTCACCGAGGAGGCACTCGAGAAGCTGCGCGCCCAGAGGGACTACCTCATAGAGTGCGTGGAGGAGGGCATGAACCCCCAGTACCTCGAAGGCTTCGTCTCCTATTTTTACGACGAGCCGGCCCTGCTCTGGGATTATCTCAAAAAGCCTTCCTTCATCATCATAGACGATCCCTCGCGCATCAGGGAGACCCTGGACTTTTACCGGGGCGAGCGCGAAGAGCTGGAAAGGACCATGCTCGAGCGCTTCCAGGCCGTGCCCCGGGATTTTGAGTCCAACCCGGATCCGGCTGACCTTCTCAAGGCGAAGGAGCTTTCTTCCGTCGATACCGACGTTGTCTTCGCGACCCCCTTCGCCCAGCAGATACCGTATGCCGACAGACTGGACGAGCTCGTCCACGTGAACGCGGTCCAGGCCCCGGTCTTCTCGGGCCACATGGACCTTCTGGAGAGCGAGCTGAGGTCCAGGACCGCCGCCGGCTACCGCGTCGTCATCGGCGTGAGCAGCGAGGAGAGGCTCACGAACCTCAGGGACTTCCTCGAAAGGGCGAAGCTCACTTCCTGCGAGCTCCGCTACGGTTCCCTTTCCGCGGGCACCGACCTCACGGACGAGAAGCTCCTCTATCTTTCCGACGCCGACATCTTCCAGCACACCAAGAGGAAGGGCCGCCGCGGCTCCCGCCGGGGGGCTGAGATCAGGGTCTTCACCGACATCAACAAGGGCGACTACGTGGTGCATGAGACCCACGGCATCGGCCGCTTCATCGGCGTCGAGAAGCTCACCGTCGACGGCAGCGTGAGGGACTATCTCAAGATACGCTACGCGGGCGAGGACGTGCTCTATGTTCCCGTCGACCAGATGGAGAGCATACAAAAGTACGTGGGCAGCGAGGGCGTGGAGCCGAAGATCAACAGGCTCTCGGGCTCCGACTGGCAGAAGACCAAGGCCAGGGCCAAGGCCGCGATCAAGGACATGGCGGCGGATTTCCTCAAGCTCTCCGCCGAAAGGAGCATGAACCCGGGCTATCACTTCGGGCCCGACAGCGCCTGGCAGAAGGAGTTCGAGGACGCCTTCCCCTATCAGGAGACCGACGACCAGCTGCGCTGCGTGGAAGAGATCAAGAAAGACATGGAGAGCGACAAGGCCATGGACAGGCTGCTCTGCGGCGACGTGGGCTTCGGCAAGACCGAGGTCGCCGCGAGGGCGATCTTCAAGTGCCTTGAGGAGGGCAAGCAGGCCGCCGTGCTGGTGCCCACGACCATACTCGCGAACCAGCACTTCATGACCCTCACCGACCGCTTCAAGGGCTATCCCTTCCGCATAGACATGCTCTCGCGCTTCCGCACCGACAAGCAGCAGGCCCAGACCGTGAACGATCTCGCTTCTGGCTGGACAGACCTCGTCATCGGCACCCACAGACTGCTCTCAAAGGACGTGCATTTCAAGGATCTGGGGCTCTTGGTCATCGACGAGGAGCAGCGCTTCGGCGTCGAGCACAAGGAGGCCATCAAGCAGCTGAAGACCAACGTCGACGTGCTGACCCTCTCCGCCACTCCCATCCCCCGGACCCTGCACATGTCCCTCATCGGCGTGCGCGACATGTCGGTCATCGAGCAGCCCCCCGAGGACAGGTATCCGGTCCAGACCTACGTCATGGAACAGGACGACAACACCCTGGCCGACGCCATCAGAAGAGAGCTGGGGCGGGAAGGCCAGGTCTACATAGTCTACAACAGGGTGAAGGGCATACAGAACGCGGCCAGGCACATACAGGAGCTCGTGCCCGAGGCGAAGATCTCGGTCGGCCACGGCCAGATGAGCGAGCGCCAGCTCGAGGACGTGATGATGGAGTTCATCTCCGGCGAGACCCAGGTGCTCATCGCCACCACCATCATCGAGTCGGGCCTCGACATCCCCAACGTCAACACCATGATAATACTGGACGCCGACCGCTTCGGCCTCTCGCAGCTCTACCAGCTGAGGGGCAGGGTGGGGCGCTCCAACCGCATGGCCTACGCCTATCTGATGTATAAGAAGGACAAGGTCCTCTCGGAGATCGCCGAAAAGAGGCTCAGGGCCATCAGGGAATTCACCGAGTTCGGCGCGGGCTTCAGGGTCGCCATGAGAGACCTTGAGCTCAGGGGAGCCGGAAACATCCTGGGCGTCGAGCAGTCGGGCCACATGCTCTCCATAGGGTACGAGCTCTACTGCAAGCTGGTGGAGGAGGCCGTGAACGAGCTGCGAGGCGGCCCGGCGGAAGAGGCCCCCATCTCTTCGGACACCGAGGTCAAGCTCCCGGTATCGGCCTTCCTGCCCGAGACCTACGTCTCGGACGAGCTCACGAGGCTGGCCATG
>JAEEIC010000182.1 GCA_016281165.1 Bacillota bacterium
AGGCCGCGCCTTTTACCCTCTTGTCCATAAAGACCTCTGAATTATTGAAATTACAGCTATTCTATCACTAATAACGTGAAGAATACACTTTTTATTGACGGGCGGCGGCGGCCGCTTTCGTACTTTGCCGGAAACTGTGCTAAAATGACACATGACCGTATAAGGAGGTTTCAGGGCGATCGCGATGTTTGCCGGATACATGGGACAGGATAACGGACGGGGCGGAGCCTCTCCTAAAGATAAATATCTCGCGCTGCTTCTCGCGGCGCTCATGATCATAGCCTTCGCGCACAGCTGGCATTACTGCCTGAGGCCCTGGCACTACGGGGTCGAGTTCGGCTACGACGAGACGAACTACATCGAGTGCGCGAAGAGGCTTCTGGATACCGGCAGCTTCAGCTTCTGGGGAAACGGCCCCGACGCCTACGTGACGCCGGGCTTCGTGCTGTGGCTCGCGGCCTTCATGTCCGTCTTCGGAAAGGGGAGCGCCGCCGTTTACGCCGTGAAGCTGGCCCAGGCCATTCTCACGGCGGCGGACGTCTTTCTTACCTGGGACATCGGAAGAAAGCTGACCAGGGGCAGGCTCGCTCCTCTGACCGGCGCCTTTTTCGTCGCCTTTTCCGGCACCTTCTGCTACTACGCGAGGTTCATGCTCACCGAGCCTCTATATCACTTTCTTATGCTGCTCTCCGCGGACCTGATACTGGGCGCCGTGCGCTTCGGTGACCGCAAGGGCAGTCTTCTGCGCTTCTTCCTGTGCGGTATAGTCGCCGGAGTCTGCATAGAGGTGCGCTCTCCCATAGCTGTCGTGCTGCCGTTCGCCCTCGTGCTGGTCCTTTCGATAAGGGACGCGCAGAGAAGGAAATGGGCCGTAAGGGCCTTCGGCATGCTCATGCTCGGGGTGCTCGTGCCCGTGATCCCTTGGACCTTCAGGAACCTGATAGTCCTGCATAAGTTCGTCCCGTTCTGCACGCAGACGAACGCCTTTTTCTACGGCTTTACTCCCGATCCTCTGGCCCTGGGGCTTAAGGATCCGGGCAGCATATGGGGCAACCTCAGATACGTCGCGGAGTTCTTCCGCGCGGATCCGGCCGGCATGCTCAAATACATGACCGTGACCAAGTTCAGGATCATCTTCCTTCTTCCTGACGAGCTGGTATTCCCGAGGCTCTACATGGTGAACGAGCACTTCAGGAACCTGTTCGTGTACGCCGGAGGCGCCGGGATACTGGCCGGGCTGTTCTTCCGAAGATACCGCAGGATATCGCTGCTGATCATATTCTTCATCGCCATGACCTTCCTCGTGGTGCCCGTCGCGCGCTACGGAGTGCAGTTCTATCCCTTCTTCGGGCTGGCCGCGGGGCTTCTGGCCGAGGGAATACTGGGAGTTTTCAAAAAGCAATAAAAAAGACCGGCACTGTGCCGGTCTTTCTTTTTTTATTTTAGTCCTTTTTGCTTAAGCCGGTCCCTTTTACTTAAGCCCCTTTTTAAGGCATATCTCCGAGAGGCAGCAGCCCCCGCAGGCCGGCTTTCTCGCGCTGCATACGCGCCTTCCGTGCCATATGAGAGCGTGGTGCATGGGCGTCCACAGATCCCTGGGTATGGCCTTCATCAGGGCCTCCTCGGTCTTAAGGACGTCCCCCTCGTCGGTCAGGCCTATCCTGTTCGCGAGCCTGAAGACGTGGGTGTCGACCGCTATGCGCTGCTCTCCGAAAGCCTCCGCGAGGACGACGTTCGCCGTCTTTCTGCCGACTCCGGGCAGGGATACGAGGTCCTCCATATTGCCGGGGACCTCTCCTCCGAAGCGGTCCTCCAGGGCCTGAGACAGGGCCTTCAGATTCTTCGCCTTGGTCCTGTACATGCCTATGCTGTGGATGAGCTCCGCTATGCGGGCCTCGTCCATCCTCGCCATAGCCGCTGCGTCGGGAGCCTCCGCGAAGAGGGCGGGGGTCACCTTGTTGACGCTCACGTCGGTCGTCTGGGCCGACAGGACGACGGCGGCGAGCAGCTGGAACTTCGTTCCGAAATCGAGGGCGCAGCCGGCGTCCGGATACTCCTTCATAAGGGCGTCCGTCACCTTCGCGCAGCCTGCCTTGCTCAGTTTTTTAGGGCTTTTCTTCTCTGCCATATCAAAGGGCCCTCAGGCGGCCTCGCTACGAGGCCCTGCCGCAGCAGTTCTTGTACTTCTTGCCGCTTCCGCAGGGACAGGGATCGTTCCTTCCGGGCTTCTTTTCGACGCGCACGGTCCTGGAGCGGCGGTATTCGTCGTGGATGGCCTTGAATTCCTCTTCGCCGTAGACGTTCTTCCACTCCTCGAGCCCGTAGAGATGCTGGGCGTCGGCCTTGAACATGTTGAAGAGGAGCTTTTTGTAGTCTATGTCGAGCGATATTTCGCTGTCCTCGCCGACCTTTTCCAGATCGGTCTGCTCGCCCTTAAGGCTCGTCTGCACTCCGTCGAGAAAGCCCATGAACATGATCGGTCTTACCCCGAACTTTTCGGCGAGCTCCGAGACCCTGCCGCTGAGGCTGCCGTCTCCGCGCGCGAGGATGTCGGCGTAGATCTTTTTTTCAGCGTCGGAATATTCCTCCCAGAACTTGGGGAAGCTGTCCTCGGTCTGGTTGTCTATCAGTTTTTTCCATTCCTGTATAAGAGTCATTTTTACCTCCAAAAAAGCTTTGACATAGTATATAATACTATGATGTTAAAAAACAAGTTCATTAAGATTCACGGAGGATCTCAAACCATGAAGAAGACCGTAA
Source organism: Bacillota bacterium (assembly GCA_016281165.1). Lineage (GTDB taxonomy): Bacteria > Bacillota > Clostridia > Peptostreptococcales > Anaerovoracaceae > RGIG2707. Next base: position 2,761 of record JAEEIC010000182.1, read on the forward strand.
GAGACATAAACGTCAAGGGCAAAAAGGTCATAGTGCGCTGCGATTTCAACGTTCCCATGAAGAACGGAGTCATCACCGACGACAACAGGATCACCGCCGCTATGCCGACCGTCGAGTATCTCGTAAAGAACGGCGCTGCCGTAATCCTCATGTCGCACCTCGGAAGGCCCAAGGGAGAGCCCAACAAGGAATTCACGCTCGCTCCCGTCGCAAAGAGGCTCTCCGAGCTGCTCGGCAAAAAGGTCATATTCGCCGCGTCCGACACCGTCGTCGACGACGACGTGAGGAAGAAGGCGAAGGCCCTCAAGGCGGGCGAGGTCATGCTGCTCGAGAACGTCCGCTTCCGCGCGGAGGAGGAGAAAAACGGAGCCGAGCTTTCCAAGGAGCTCGCATCCCTTGCGGACATATTCGTTAACGACGCCTTCGGAACGGCCCACAGGGCGCACTCGTCCACGGCGGGCATAGCCGATTATCTTCCGGCCGTATCGGGCTTCCTGATCGAAAAGGAGCTCAAGTTCCTCGGAGACGCCACCGATTCCCCGAAGAGGCCCTTCGTCGCCATACTCGGCGGCTCCAAGGTCTCCGACAAGATCGGCGTGATCGAGAATCTGATCGAAAAGGCCGACACGATCATCATCGGAGGCGGCATGGCGTATACCTTCCTCAGGGCCAACGGCTACGGCACGGGCAAGTCCCTCTGCGAGGAGGATAAGCTCGACCTGGCTCTCAAGCTCCAGAAGAAGGCAGCCAAGAAGAAGGTCAAGCTGATGCTGCCCGTCGACAGCGTGTGCGGAAGCCGCTTCGCCGAGGACTGCAGGGTCAGGAATTCAAGGGGCCCGGCCGTCGCCAAGGGCTGGATGGGCATGGACATAGGTCCCAGGACCGCAAAGCTCTACGAGGAGGAGATCCTCAAGGCCGGCACAGTTC
>JAEEIC010000183.1 GCA_016281165.1 Bacillota bacterium
ACGTCATGTTCCTCACCGGCACAGACGAGCACGGCCAGAAGATCCAGAAGAAGGCGGAAGCCAAGGGCGTCACTCCCCAGAAATACGTCGACGACGTGGTCGACGGCATCCTGAAGCTGTGGGACACCATGGAGATATCCTACGACGACTTCATCAGGACCACCCAGCCCAGGCACGTCAAGAGGGTACAGCAGATCTTCAAGAAGATATACGACAAGGGAGACATCTACAAGTCCGAGTACGAGGGCTGGTACTGCACTCCCTGCGAGTCCTTCTGGACCGAGAGCCAGCTGGTCGACGGCAAGTGCCCCGACTGCGGAAGGCCCGTCGAGAAGGCTAAAGAGGAAGCATATTTCTTCAGACTCTCCAAGTATTCCGACAGGCTCAGGGAGATGCTGACCACCACCGACTTCCTGCGTCCCCAGAGCAGGGTCAACGAGATGCTCTCCTTCATCGACCAGGGCCTCGAGGACCTGTGCATCTCCAGGACCAGCTTCGACTGGGGCATCCCCGTGCCCATCGACGAGAAGCACGTGATCTACGTCTGGCTCGACGCCCTCTCCAACTACATCACCGCCCTGGGCTATCCCGAGATCGACGGCGAGGACAGCAGCAAGTACAGGAAATACTGGCCCGCGGACTACCATCTGGTAGGCAAGGAGATCGTCCGCTTCCATTCACTCATCTGGCCGGCGATGCTCATGAGCATGGACGAGCCCGTGCCCAAACACATCCTGGGCCACGGCTGGCTGCTCTTCGACGGAGACAAGATGAGCAAATCCAAGGGCAATGTGGTCGACCCCGTGGTCCTCATCGAGCGCTACGGCATCGACGCCCTCAAATACTTCCTGCTGCGCGAATACACCTTCGGCCAGGACGGCAACTTCACCAACGAGGTCATGCTCAACCGCATGAACTACGACCTTGCCAACGACCTGGGCAATCTGGTCTCCCGCACCGTCTCGATGATAGAGAAGTACTGCGGCGGCGTGATCCCCGCGGCCGGGCCCGAGGAAGGGCCTGACGCCGAGCTCAAGGAGCTGGCGGTATCGGTGCGCGAAAAGGCTTCTGCCCACATGGACAAGTTCGAGTTCAATCTGGCCCTCGATTCCATCTGGACCCTGGTCAGGCGCACCAACAAGTACATCGACGAGACTTCTCCCTGGGTCCTGGCCAAGAGCGAGGAGAGCAAGGGCCGCCTCGATACCGTCATGCACAACCTGGCGGAGTCCATCAGGATAGTCTCGATCATGATCTATCCCTACATGAACACCACCTCCGGCAAGATTAGGCAGCAGCTGGGTCTTGAGGGAGAGGTCCGCTGGGAGGACGCCGGCGTATTTGACATGCTCGGCGGCCAGAAGGTCGAAAAAGGCCCGGTCCTCTTCCCCAGGCTCGACGTCGCCAAGGAGCTGGAGGCTCTGGAGGAGCTCAAGCAGAAGGCCATGAAGGAAGCTCAGGGAGCCGCGGAGCCCGAGAAGCCCGCGAAGGAATACGAGCCCTACAAGGAAGCGATAGAATTCAGTGATTTTGAGAAGATAGACCTTCGCACCGGCACCATCCTTTCCGCCGAGAAGCACCCCAAGGCCGACAAGCTGCTGGTCTTCCAGATCGATTTCGGCTGCGAGAAGCGCCAGATCATAAGCGGAGTCGCCGGGACCTTCAAGCCCGAGGACTGCGTGGGCAAAAAGGTCGTCGCCGTGATGAACCTCAAGCCCCGCATGCTCAGAGGCCTTGAGTCCAACGGCATGCTGCTCTTCGCCTGCGAAGACGACGGATCCTTCCGCTTCGTCTCCGCCGATGCCGAGCCGGGCACCATAGTAGGCTGATGGAAAAGATATTATTCGATACCCACTGCCACCTGACCGACGAATACTACAGCCGGGACTTTGAGGGCTTCATAAAGCAGATCGAGGCTTCGCCCCTGCGTTTCGTGGTCGACATCGGCACCGATCTTGAGACTTCGGAAAGGGCGGCTGAAAATGCCGACCGCTATCCCTTCTGCTTCGCGGCGGCGGGCTTTTGGCCCGGCAACACCACGGGGCTCGCGGAGGCGGACTTCGAGGAGCTCAGGAGGATCCTCTCCCTTCCGAAAGTAAAGGCCGTAGGCGAGATAGGCCTCGACTATCATTACGAGGACACAGACAGGGAAGCCCAAAGATACTGGTTCGCCAGGCAGATCGGTCTCGCCCTGGAGCTGCGCCTTCCCATCTGCATACACAGCAGGGACGCGGACGACGAGACGCTGCGCCTGCTCAAGGAGAACGGGGCCTTCTCGAAGGAGAGGCTGGCCTGTTTTCCCGCCAGGGCGGACGGAAGTCCCGACGCGAGGGTGCTCCTGCACTGCTTTTCGGGCAGCGCCGAGCTGGCGCGGCAGTACGTGAAGCTGGGCGCCGACATCAGCGTCGCGGGCCCCGTGACCTACAAGAACGCGAGGAAGACGGTCGAGGTCGTCGAGAGCGTCGATATCTCAAGGCTCACGGCCGAGACCGATTCTCCCTATCTCACTCCCGTCCCCTTAAGGGGGCAGAAGAACATGCCCTGGTATGTGGAGCATACGGTGAGGAAGATCGCCGATATCAAGGGCGTCTCTTATGAAAAGGCGGCGGCCGCGACGCTCGCGAACGGCATGCGCTTCTATGGCATTAAAGAACAGACCGAGGCGGGCAGGGCCTGAAGCGGTCACGGACCACGACGATGACCAAGGCGGAAGAGAGCGTAAAAAAGACCATAGAGACGCGGGGGCTCATCCCGAAGGGAAGCGCCGTCATCCTGGGCCTTTCGGCGGGACCGGATTCGCTCTGCCTTCTGCACATACTGCTGGG
>JAEEIC010000184.1 GCA_016281165.1 Bacillota bacterium
CCCCGTAGTTTTTCACAAGTCCGTCTATTTTTATCATTGCTGATCCTCCAGTATGATCTTAACGATCTCCAGGACCTCTTCTTTGGTGAATCCGAGAGCGGAGGCGCGGGCCAGGGCGGCAGCTATGCCGTCCTCCGCGTCTTTTCTTCTCGCTTCGGAAGCGAGCTTAAGGTCGGCCGCGGCGACGTAGGTGCCCTTCCCGTGCACGGTCACGACGAAGCCCTCTTCTTCGAGCCTGTCGTAGGACTTCTTGACTGTCAGGGCGCTGATGCGCAGCTCGGCGGAAAGCGTTCTGACAGAGGGGAGTATCGCGCCTTCAGCGAGACGGCCGCTTATGATCTCGTTCTTCACCTGATCCGTAAGCTGTTCGTATATGGGTATCATCGAGGAGTTGTTCAAAATGATATGCATATCTCATCCTCCGCAAACAGTGTATAACAGTACAGAACTGTTGTCAACTGTTATATGCTGTTTGTCAGATGTTTTTGATTGAAGGGTCAGGGCCGGATATCGATCCGGGATTGCGGCAAAAAAGGACGGTCTGCCTTTCACGCGGCAGACCGATGCCCATGCCTTTTCTTACCTTTCGCTGAAGCCGGCAGGAGCGGAGTCTCTATACCGATCTCTTTCCGAAGAAGAGCGCAAGCGCAGCGCAGACCGCGATGGCGGCGGCGAAGGGTATGGCGAGCAGGAACGCGGTGCTTGCCGGAGCGCTGTAGCCCGCGTACTTTATACCCCACAGCATATCGCAGTAGTTGTAGGCGACGACGGCGCACATCACGTCGGACAGAAGGACCGCCAGGATCCAGAACACTGCAGACATTCTTTTCATAGATGGACCTCCTTATTTGTCATAACACGGCGGTAAGCAAATGCGCAACCGGGGATAGCATCTGCGTATACCTTAAGTTCCGATGAGGCCTGCAGCATCGCCTGCCGGTCATATCCCGCTCAGAGGCTTAGTGTACGTTTCGCCCTTCCTCTCCCTCTTGATGAGTACAAGGCTGCGTATCAGTATGAAGAGCTCGATGAAGATGAGGATGAATGGGACGAAGACCAGGTTGTCGTTGATGGCCTGGAATTCCTCGGCCAGCGAGAAGTCGTACATGCCGTGGAGCACCAGAGGGACGGCGACGGCTTTGAAGCTGCAGGATCTCTTGCCCCCGTACAAAGACTTTCCGATAATGCGGCCCATCAGCATACCGTAGGCGGGATGGCCCATGGTGAAGCCGCGTACCAGTATCTGTATGACGTTGGACTCGAGAAGATAGACCACGGTCTCTATGACCTGAAACCCTATGCCGACTATGGCACAGAAGGCCATGCAGTCGAGCCGGGACACAGTCTCGCAGTTCTTCCTTATCACCTTGTTTGCGGTGAGATACTTGACCAGCTCCTCGACGAATGCCGCCATGACGAAGGCCTTGAAGGCTTCCTTGAGCAGGGGCGAGTCTTTTGCGAAGCCGCTGATGCTCCAGACTATGTTTATGGTCAGGGCGAGGAGGGCGACTCCGACCGAGCAGAAAATGCCTTTTACGAGCAGGCGCCTGCAGTTTGAGCGGAACCCCGGATCTTCTATTCTCAGATTCCGCAGGTATATATACAGCAGTATCGACGGTATGCAGCTGACCAAAAGGCTGACTGATAATACCATGTTTCGATTACCTCTTTTTCTTTATGCGGGCGGCAATGCGCTAAAGCCTTCGGCAGGCAGCGAAATGCCCCGGCGCGATCTCCCGCAGCGCAGGGACGGATTCTCTGCAGGCATCTTCGGCCATCCCGCAGCGGTCGGCGAAGGGACAGCCTGCCTGCGGAGCGGGGCTTAAGGCCGCGCCGTCCGGGCGTATCTCGGCTGAGCGCAGGCGGCTTGCCCCGGGATCGGGGACCGGCACCGAGCGGAGCAGAAGCTTTGTGTAGGGATGGGCGGGATGGTCTATGAGCTCATCCGCGTCGGCCAGCTCCATGAATCGTCCCATATACATCACCGCTATGCGGTTCGAAATGTGGCGCACGACGGCCAGATCGTGGGAGATGAAGAGATAGCTGAGGCCTCTTTCACGCTGGAGTCTCTCGAGCAGATTGATGATCTGGCTCTGATACGAAAGATCCAGGGCTGAGACCACCTCATCGCAGACAATGAATTCAGGATCCAGGGCCAGGGCGCGGGCAATGCTGACCCTCTGCTGCTGCCCCCCCGAAAGCTCCGAGGGGAAGCTGCCTGCGTACCGGGGACTGAGGCCAACCTCGCTCATGAGGCGCTCCACCAGCTCGTCAGTCTCCAGCTTCGAGGCGTTCATGCGGTGTATGCGGGGGCCTTCGGTGATGATATCCCGTACCTGTGTTCGCGGATCGAGGGACCCGTAAGGATTCTGGAAGACTATCTGCAGTTTTTGCGCAGGGGCCGCATATCGCGGGCCTCAAGTATGTTCGTCCCGCGGTAAAAGACGCGGCCGCTGTCGGGTTCCGCAAGGCGCAGCACCGAGTGGCCCAGGGTCGTCTTGCCGCAGCCCGATTCTCCGACCAGGCCCAGGGTCTCGCCTTCGCTAATGGTAAAGCTGACGCCGTTAACGGCGGCAAAGCCCGGAACGCCCCGCTTTTTCGAAGGGAAGGTCTTTACGAGATCTTCAACGCGCAGAAGCTCAGACATCGGCCTTGCCTCCTTTCTTCAACAGGTGGCAGGCGGCGCTGTGGCCGTCTCCCAGGTCGAAGGTCTCGGGTCTCGTCTTAAGGCAGTCCTCAAAGCAGTACCGGCAACGGGGAGCGAAAACGCAGCCCTCCGGCAGATGTACAGGGTCTATGGGCTCCCCCTCCAGGGCAGCCAGCGGCTCCTCCCCCCTGTCGTCAAGGCGGGGGATGGCGGAAAGCAGCGCTTTTGTGTAGGGGTGGACCGCTCCGCTGTAGACCTGATCAACGCTGCAGCTCTCCATGACGAAGCCTCCGTACATGACGGAGACCCGGTCGCAGAGGCGGGCGACGACGCCCAGATCATGGGTGATGAAGAGGACGGACATACCCCGCTCTTCCTTGAGTTTTTGGATGAGCGAGAGTATCTCCTCCTGTATGGTTACATCAAGGGCGGTCGTAGGCTCGTCAGCGATCAAGAGCTGGGGGTCGCAGAGCAGAGCGGCGGCTATCATGACCCGCTGGCACATCCCGCCGGAAAGGGAGTCCGGGCAGCGGCGCATCACGTCTTCGGGATCGCGTATACCCATGACCGAGAGCATCTCCACGCTCTTTTTCCAGGCCTCTTTGCGGCCTGTCTGCGGGGAGTGGCTCCTGAGGACCTCGGTGAGGAAGCTGCCGACGGTAAAGAGAGGATCGAGGGCCGTCATCGGATCCTGGAAGACCATGCTGATCTCGTTTCCGCGTACGCTTCTCAGTTCTTTTTCACCGAGAGCCAGAAGATCCCTGCCGCAGAATACCGCCGATCCCGCTTCCACCCTGCCGTTTCCGGCAAGAAGTCCCAAAACGGCATAGGCGCTGACGCTCTTTCCGCTGCCCGATTCGCCCACTATGCCGGTCACCTCGCCCCGCCGCACGCTGAAGGAAGCGTCGCTGACGGCCCGAACCTTTCCGCGGGGAGTACTGAAACTGACCCTAAGGCCCTTTACGTCAAGAAGGATGCCGCTACCGCTCATGGCGATCTCCTTCCGCGCTGAGGCTGTCCCTTATGCCGTTGCCCAGAAGATAGAGGCACACTATGCATACCGTTATGGTGAGGGCGGGTATGAGGGAAAGGTGAGGCATGGAGCGAAGCTGCTTTCTTCCCAGGTCGAAGAGAAGGCCCCATTCGGGCCTCGGAGCCCCTATGCTGACCCCGATGTAACCCAGCACGGTACAGGTCGTCAGGGCGTCGGCGACGGAGGTCGTCGCCTGAACTGCCGCCAGGGGCATGACGTTGTGGATGACGTGCTCTTTTATTATATGCACAGGCCCCGCTCCCAGAGCCCGCGAGGCTGCGACGTAGGAGCTTGTGCCGATCTCAAGGACGGCGGCCCGCACTATCCTGGCGAAGGGCGGGATCCCCGCTATCGCGATGCCGAAGAGGAAGTTCCCATGACCCATGCCGAGCAGGTAATCGAAGACTATGGCAAGAAGAAGGCTGGGGACCGAAGATATGGCGTCCATAACGCGCATGATGACGCTGTCGGCGAAGCCTCCCGCAAAGCCGCTGACTATTCCCGCCAGGGTGCCGGCAGCGGCGGCGATGAGGCCGGTGAGGAAGGCGACCGAGAGGGTTACGCGCCCGCCCCAGGCCATGCGCACCAAAAGGTCGCGGCCCAGGTAATCGGTGCCGAAGGGATGCTCCGCCGAGGGCATCTGATGGCGGTCGCCGGGGTTGACCTCCCAGTAGGTATAGGGGGAGACGAAGGGATATATCACGCAGAAAAGTATGATCGCCAGCAAGACGGCCAGGGCGGCCGCTGAAACGGGGTTTCGGAGTATCGCGCCGATTTGTCTCATGTTCTCACCTCCCGCCCCTTCGGCGCAGCCTGCTGCCGAAGCTTAAGGTCTTGCGAAGAGAGGGATTGACCAGCACGAAGAGCAGGTCGGTGATCACGCTGCATACGCTCATGATCAGGGCGACTATGGTGACGCAGCCCATGAGGGTGGTGGTCGCGCGGCTTCCGACGGCGCCGATTATGCAGGTGCCCAGCCCGCGAAGGTTGAAAAAGCGCTCAACGACGATGGAACCGCAGATGAGATTTGCGCAGACGGTATTGAACACTGAAAATGCGGGGATCAGAGCGCTTTTAAGGGCGTGGCGGAATATCACGCTGCCCCGGCTGAGCCCCAGCGATCTGAGGGACAGTATGAAAGGCTTGTCAAGAACCTCTGCCATTCCGGCCCGGGTCACCTTGGCCACATTGGCCGCTCCTATGACGGCAAGGGTCGCAATGGGTATGATATGGTCAGCGGGATCCTGCAGTGTCACATGGACCCACCCCAGCCGCAGAGCAAAGAAGAGCACCAGCCCCAAAGCCAGGCAGAACGAAGGCAGAGCGGAGAAGAAGGTGGTCAGCGAGGTGATGAGGCTGTCCTGCCAGCGTCCGCGGCGGCAGGCCGCGAAAACGCCCAGAGGCAAGCCTGCAAAATAGGTCGCCAGGACGCTTATCCCCGTCATTTTGAGCGTGACAGCGGTCCTCTTCATAAGATCCTCGTCCAGAGGGGAGTTATAGGAATCGTTTACACCGAAATCGCCGCGCACAAAGACCCTGTAGCAGTACTTGCCGTACTGCTGCAGCAGGCTGAGCCGGGGTGCCCCGTAAACGTCGTCCTCATAGCGTATCATGCGGGAGGTGTCGGTGCCCATCAGGGAAGCCATGAGCACGAAGACCAGCAGTATGACCGCCATGACGGTGGGGATTATGAGCAGTATCCTTTTGCAGAAATATCCTAACATCGCGCCCCTCAAAAACGATCCGATCCAGGTTATTATATGTTAAACGAAGGTCAAATACAATGCCGCACATCGCGATACAGCGGGGATCGCGCCCTGTTCCCGGCAAAGACGCAGCGTCATATCCACGGCACAGACAATAAAAATATGACACCCTTGCAGATGTCATATTATTTATGTCACCGTATTCTGCCGACCGGTCCCAGCCCTATCGGACCGGACGCATCAGCATGGTCTCTGACGCTGTTCTTACTTTAAAAACGTTTCTGCCCAGGTCTTGAGCTCCTCCGCGGATGCGCCGGCAGCGAAACGCTTTCCGGCATCCACTTCCGCGCCGGTGATCTCGCGCATGCGCTGGGGTGCCTCCGCGCCTATGCCGCTGCTTCCGGAGGTGGCGAAGGGAACGACCCTCTTTCCGGAGAAATCGTATGCAGCGAGGAAGCTGTCGATTATCGAGGGCTCGCGGTACCACCAGACGGGGTAGCCGACGAAGACGACGTCGGCGTCCGCTACGGGCGCGTCCTTGTCTGCCAGGGCGGGACGGCAGTTCTTATCGCTCATCTCGAGAGTAGAACGTGACTTCTTGTTCCTCCAGTCCAGATCAGCGGCCGTATAGGGGACCTCGGGCCTGATCTCATAGACCGGCGAATCAATAGCGTCCGCGAGACGCTTCGCCACTTTGGCGGTAACGCCGCTGGCGGAGAAATATGTTACAAGCGCTTTCATCTTTTTTCCTCCTGATGATACATTTATGATGCTTTTGGCAAAATCCGCAGCCTCAGCGAGATCCTGCGCGTCGGGCTTACCCTTATGAATGCCCTTGAACTCGCCTTTGCAGTGGAATTCGCGCTCGTCCATGGGTATGCCTGCCTTATCTGCTTCTGCCTTGACCTTTTTCCAGGTCGAGTTGAGCATGGCAGCCGAACCGAAATTGACGATCCTGCCGACCATGTTTTTATCAAGGGAAGCCACGAAACTGCGGACCTCCGGGTCGATGCTGAAAGCGTAATAGGAATTCCCCAGGAAGAGTATGTCTACGGGTTCATCGACCGGAACGCTGATCGGCAGAGCTTCCGCGCCGATGGCTTTGGCGACTGCTTCCGCGAGGCGCTTCGTGTTCCCTGTCTTGGTGTAATATCTGACTGCGGCCTTCATGGTACTGTCCTCCGTTACGCTTGATTGAACTTATCCTTGCCCTGTTTGCAGCGCGGGCATTTCCAGTCATCCGGCAGATCCGCGAAAGCGACGCCGTCGTGCTCGGCGGGATCATAAACGTAGCCGCAGACGGAGCATACGTATTTGCCGCTGGCCTTCGGCGCGCCGAGATCGATATCATCAACTACGGTCGGCACGGGGTGATCCAGATACATCACGCGCTTTGCCTCCAGGTTCTCATAGCCCTGGGGAGTATGAGTGCCGCAGTAGACCGTGGGATTATTGCGGATGAACTCGCGTATCCGGTCCTGGGTCTCGCGGGCGGCGGCGAGGTCGTCGAAAACGACGGAGAGCTTGTCCGCGTAGAGCGCCTCGTCGACGTAGGTGATATCGCCGTGGATCATATAGAACAGGCCGTCCAGCTCCACGATGATGATGCTGTTGCCGTTGGTATGGCCCTTCGCCTTTATGTAGGTCACGCCGGGGACGATCTTCTGGCTCTCGGGGAAGTTATAGTACGGGCCGTCGGTGAAGTTCACGGGCACGATGTTGTCAAGGCCCTGCAGCTCCGCGGCGGACAGTTCGTCGGCATTGACGTAGATCTTCGCGTTGGGGAAGGATCTCAGCTCGCCGGAATGATCGGCATGCTTATGGGTCAGCAGTATCCTCGTCACCTGCTCCGGCTTGTAGCCCAGGGCGGCGAAGGCTTCCATATAGCTGCAGATATCCCTGCCGGTAAAGGCAAGACTGTTCTCGTCGGGCGCCTCTTCCGGCGTGCCGGCGGGAAGGCCGGTGTCCACCAGGATCACCTCGTCGCCGGTGTCGATGAGGTAGTTCTGCAGGCTGCCCCTGTAGCGGACGTTCTTGTCGAACTTGTCCATGCCCTCTTCCCCGCCGAAAGCGAAGGGCTGGGAATAGAATCCGTCTTTTCTGAATCTGACTGCTTTGATCTCCATCTGCCTGATCCTCCTTTACAGCAGCGCCTTCACGCAGGCTTCCACTTCGGCCATATCCGCCGTGGGCTCGAAGCGCGCCACGACATTGCCTTCACGGTCTATGATGAACTTGGTGAAGTTCCACTTTATATCAGGCTTCTTGTCCCAGTCGGGATCGGCCTCGGAGAACATCTTCTCCAAAAGCGCCTTGTACGGGTGCTCGCCGAAGCCCTCGAAGCCCTTCTGCGACTTCAGATAAGTGTAAAGGGGCAGCTCGTTCTCGCCGTTCACGTCCGCCTTCTTCATCTGCGGGAAGGTGGTGTTGAAATGCAGAGTGCAGAACTCGTGGATCTCCTCATCAGTTCCGGGAGCCTGTCCGCCGAACTGGTTGCAGGGGATATCGAGTATCTCCAGACCCTGATCGTGGTAGTCCCTGTACATCTGCTCGATAGGTTCGTACTGCGGTGTGAAGCCGCAGCCGGTGGCGGTATTGACCACCATGATGACCTTGCCCTTATAGCCCGCCAGGTCTAATTCCTCACCGCTGCCGGTAGTGATCTTGTGATCGTAGATCATTTTTCTTTCCTCCTTTTCGCCTTGACAGTGCCCGGATCATGCGTTTTAGAGTGATGCCGCGGCGACTTTTCCGTTAAATATGTGTCCCGTTCTGATCAGCCGGGCCGCGGGAGCCCTCCCCCGATCATTTCTCCTTATAGTAGAGCTGGCAGTGGCACAGGCCCTCGAACTCGGGATCGGCGATCTGCCTGCGGAATTCCTCGCACATGCATTTGTATTCGGGAAGCTTCCCCACGCGGCAGGGACAATAGCCGTCCTTCGCCTTCAGGCCTTCCTGGATCATCTTTACGATCTCTTTATCATCGTTGAAACGTACCTTCATCGTCGTTCTCCTTTTTTACAGAGCGGCCGCGACCGCGTCTCTGACTTCCTTCATATCCACGGTAGGCTCGAATCTGGCGGCGACCCTGCCCTCGCGGTCGATCAGGAACTTCGTGAAGTTCCACTTGATATAGGCCTTGTCGCCGAACTGCTTGTTGTTCATATCCGCGAATTTCTTCAGCGCGGCAAGCTTAAGGCCCTTGCCGAAGCCCTCGAAAGGCTTTTCCGTCGCCAGCCAGGCAAACAGCGGATCAGCGGTCTCGCCGTTGA
>JAEEIC010000185.1 GCA_016281165.1 Bacillota bacterium
ATGACGCCATATTGAGGGGCCGCTTTCTGCGGGGATGCTGATTACCAACATTTTGGCGATATTATGCTCGGATAGTTGGTAATTAAACGACAACGCTGCGGAGAACGAAGTTGGCAGACGATATGATATAATAAAATAGCAGTATGTGGAGCGATTGAATGCGATTTCAGCCAGTCATACTGGCAAAGGATCGTTTAAAAGGGCCAATGTCCGTCGATAGGCCCGAAAATTACCAACAAAACGAGCTTAAGATGGCTTGTTTGTTGGTAAAACGCTGTCCTAAGGTCTTGGGAAAGTCCATGATAGCGCAAGACGGTCGTTCAACATCAGCGCATAACTGTATTGCGGCGCCGTGTGGATATCTACGCAAGAACAAGCGAAAGATGGCCATGCGCCGACCGCTGCGCGAGGAGGACTTCCGCGGGTCGCGGCGCTTGAGCCGTTAACGCTTACGCCGCTGAAGCGTCGAGCGTTCTGCCAGAGGACCTACCGCTGCTCTGACCAGCGGTCAATCGCAGGGTTAGGTCTCGCGCGATCGGCAAGCCGAAGGAGCAGACGGAGCTTAGCGCGAGGAGAAGACTTTTGCGTATATATTCACTGCGACTGAGCGGCGGCAGCCGCGAAGAGCAGATGAATATCTTGCGAAAAGGCTTTCGACGAGGGACCGCTCGGGGCACCCGCGGGAGCGGGAGCGTGCCTCCGAAGCTGCGGGTATGCATGGGCATATCGTATTGATCGGGCGTCTTTATTCGCGTAGTTAGCGGGTGGCGCCAGGGAGGGCGCCCGCACCCCGAGCGTCAGCGAGGGGATGCGGGAAGGTGCCCTGGTGACAGGACACGCGGACTCAAATAGACGGTTGAATATGCGCTTCATCGCGCGGGATTTTCGGCGTTGCTCGGAAGACCCCGCAAGGTCCGGCGAAAGGATCTGCGCGAAATGAAGATCGCTATATATCAAGCTTTCATCGCCGGTAAACGATAAATGAGCGAAGTCTGCGATGCGATAAAAAACAACAGTTATATGACCGGCGGCGCGACAGAAAAGAACATACTGCTGACCATCGCCTACGACGGGACGGGCTTTTGCGGCTGGCAGCGCCAGCCCGGCTCCAGGACCGTCTGCGGAGAGCTCGAGGAGGTCCTCTCCTCCCTGCTCCGAAGGCCGGTCAAGCTCAACGGCACCAGCCGCACCGACGCCGGGGTCCACGCCCTGGGCCAGCGCGCGTCCTTCAGAGCCGTCTGCCCCATACCGACCGAAAGGCTGGCGAAGGTGATCAACGACAGGCTGGCCGGGGACAGGCTGGAGGGCGTAGGGGACCTGCGCGTCCTTGAGGCCCGCGAGATGCCGGGCGATTTCCACGCCCGCTTCTCATCGAAAGGCAAGCGCTATATCTACCGCATATACGAGAGCCCCGAAAGGGACATATTCAGAAGGAACTACTTCTACCAGGTCAGCGGTCCTCTCGATATAGAGGCCATGAGGGAGGCGGCGGCCTTCATAAAGGGAGAGCACGATTTCGCCTGCTTTCAGAGCAGCGGCAGCACTCCGCATGAGTCGACCGTAAGGACCGTATACCGCCTCGACGTCGAAAGGCTGCCCGCGGACGGCGGCCCGGCGGAGAGCGGCGCCTGCGAAGCCCATGCGGCCGGCGGCGCCTCCGAGATCCGCATAACGGTAGAAGGGAACGCCTTCTTATACAACATGGTCCGCATTATCGCCGGCACCCTCACGGAGGCCGGGCAGGGCAGAAGGACGCCCGACAGCGTCCGCCTCGCCATCGAGGGCCGCGACAGATCGAAGGCCGGGCACACCGCCCCTCCCCAGGGGCTGTATCTGGCGGAGGTCTTTTACGAACAGAGGGCCTGAAGGGCCCGCAGGACCCCTTCGCATTCGAAAGGAGCGCTTTTCAATGGAAGACAAGAGACCCGGCTGGGACGAATACTTCATGGAGATGGCCGAGCTGGCCAGAAAGAGATCCAGCTGCCTGCGGCGCGGAGTCGGGGCCGTCATCGTGAAGGACAACCACATGCTGGCCTCGGGCTACAACGGGGCTCCCGCGGGGGTCGCCCACTGCTCGGAGACCGGCTGCTTAAGAGAGCAGCTGCACGTCCCCTCGGGCCAGAGGCACGAGCTGTGCAGAGGCCTGCACGCCGAGCAGAACGCCATCATCCAGGCGGCCAAGATGGGCGTGAACATCGACGGCGCCACTCTTTACTGCACCACCCAGCCCTGCATAATCTGCACCAAGATGATCATCAACGCCGGCATAAAGCGCGTGGTCATCAAGGAGAGCTATCCCGACGAGCTGGCCCAGAAGATGGCGGAGGAAGCCGGCCTCAAGATCGAGTTATTGGGAGAAAAGGCATAGATGAACGATCATCTCGAGGTCTTTCTGCTGGCAGTCGTCGTGACGGCCCTGGTGACCCCATTATGCATACTGATAGCGCCCCGCATAGGCGCGATGGACATACCGAAGGATAAAAGGCGCATCCACAAGAAGCCCATGCCCCGTTTCGGGGGCGTGGCCCTCTTCCTCGGCTTCCTCTCGGCCTTCAGCTGGTTCTCCGAGATCAGCGGGCAGCAGAGGGGCATAATCGCCGCCGCCGCCGTCATCATGGTCATCGGCATCGTCGACGACATCAGGGGAGTGCCGGCCAAGATCAAGCTGCTGGGCCAGATCGCCTGCGCGGTGATACTGTGGATCTCGACCCTGCGCTTTTCGGGCATGGCGAACTTCCTGCCGATAGGGCCCGAATACATAGTCTTCCCGGTCTGGCTCTCGATGCTGGTCACGGTCTTCTGGATAGTCGCCATCATCAACACCATCAACCTGATGGACGGACTCGACGGCCTGGCCGCGGGCATAGTCCTCATCGCCAGCCTCTCCATCGCCTATATCGCCAACTACACCGAGAGGGAAGTCACCTGCACCATGATACTGGCCGTGGCCGGAGCCTGCATGGGCTTCCTCATCTACAATTTCAACCCGGCGAAGATCTTCATGGGCGACTCGGGCTCGATGCTTTTAGGCCTGCTGCTGGCCTCGCTCTCGCTGGTCGGCGATACCCCGACCAAGAGCGTGACCCTCTTCTCGGCCACTGTGCCGGTGATACTGCTGGTGCTGCCCATCTTCGACACCTCCTTCGCCATCGTGAGGAGGACGGTCAAGCACAGGCCGATCTTCGAGGCCGACAAGGGCCATCTGCATCACCGCATCATGGCCATGGGCTTCGGCCAGAGGAGGACGGTGCTGGTGCTCTACTCGATCAGCGGCATCATGGCCATGGCGGGCATACTCTGGACCATGAGGATGAAGGGCCAGGCCCTGATACTGGCGCTCATCGCCGCGGTCCTCATATTCATCTTCCTGGGCATAGGCATAGACGAGAACGACAAGATCGCCCAGCTCGAGGCCGAGATGATGGTAAAGGGCTCCTCCGAGGATCCCGAAGTGATAGAAGAAGAGAAGATAGGCTCGAAAGGCCCCTTCGAGATATAGTTTTCAAGGCGGATCCCGCGGGAGGTCCCTAAAATGAAGATAATGAGCGTATTCGGCACGAGGCCGGAGGCTATCAAGATGGCTCCCCTGGTCAAGGCTCTGGAGCGGGAGAGCGGCATCGAGGCGGTGCTCTGCGTCACCGCCCAGCACAGGAGCATGCTCGACCAGGTCCTGGACCTCTTCGGGCTCGTTCCCGACTACGATCTGAATATTATGAAGCCCGATCAGAGCATCTCGATGATCACCTCGAACGTGCTCCTGGGGCTGGAACCGGTGCTGAAGAAAGAAAAGCCCGACATGGTCCTGGTCCACGGAGACACCTCGACCACCTTCGTCACCGCCCTCGCCTGCTTCTACCAGCAGATCGCCGTGGGCCACGTGGAGGCGGGCCTGAGGACCTTCGACAAATACTCCCCCTTCCCGGAGGAGATGAACCGCGTCCTTACCGGCCGCATCGCCGAGCTGCACTTCGCTCCCACCGAACGCAACAGGCAGAACCTCTTAAGAGAAGGCGTCCCCGAAGACCATATATTCGTGACCGGGAACACGGTGATAGACGCCCTGCTCGAGGTCGCGGACAAGCCCTACGAGTTTACCGACGAGACCCTTAAAAGCCTCGACTTTGAAGGCAAAAGGGTCATCACCGTCACCTGCCACAGAAGGGAGAACCTGGGCGAGCACATGGCGAACATCTTCTCCGCCATCGCCGACATCGCGCGCGAGTTCCCTGACGTGGAGATAGTCTATCCCATACACCTCAACCCCAGGGTGAGGGAGTCGGCGGACCGCTTCCTGGGCGGCATAAAGAACGTCCACATGATCGAGCCCCTGACCTACCAGCCCATGGTCAATCTGATGAAGAAGTCCTTCTTCGTGCTCACCGATTCGGGCGGGCTGCAGGAGGAGGCTCCGGCGCTGGGGAAGCCCGTCCTGGTGGTGCGGCGCGAGACCGAGAGGCCCGAGGCCGTCGAGGCCGGAACGGCGAAGCTCGCCGGGGTGGAAAGGGAGACCGTCTACCGCATGGCGAAGGAGCTTTTGACCGATCCCGCCGCTTACGAGGCGATGGCGAAGGCCGTCAATCCCTACGGGGACGGCCATGCCTGCGAGAGGATAGTCGCGGCAATAAAGGCCTGGGGCGAAGGCCGGACGGAAGACCGTTAAAGAACGCAAAAAATAAACATATTTGTTCGCGGAAAACCATGTTGTTTTGCCCGGACAGGGTTTATTATGTTACAATATGTGAAAGGCAAGAGCGTGAGCAGTCCCGCCGAGAGAGCGAAATACATACGCGAGGCCGTGAAGGGCCTCGTCTGGGTCGGGCAGCTGGGCTTCAGCCTGGCGGTGCCGCCCATCGCGATGGGGCTGATCGCCTTCTGGCTGAGGAAGCGCTTCTCTTTGGGCGTCTGGGTGATGATCGCCGCCGTGATGACGGGGCTTCTGGTCAGCGTCTCCACGGCCCGCGGCTACTATAAAGACGCCATGGCCAAAGAGAAGAAGGACGCCGAGGAGCATCCCCGTCCCCGGGGCTACTCCGACCACCGCTGAAACGATGAGAGCTTAAGGCCTTTGAGATCAGGAGCACATGAGATTCGTCGATCCCGCCGTCATAAGAAAACTTGAAGAAGCAGGAGGCGCCGGGAACGCGGCCGCGGAGCCCGCGGAAGAGGAGGCTCCCAGGATCCTGACTCCCGAAGAACAGGCCGAGGCCGACCGGAAGGCCTTCGAGGCCGTGGACCGCGAGATAAAGCGCATCGCCCTGGGCTGCCTCTGCTGCTCGGTCCTCATGTGCCTGCTGTTCGCCGCCTTCGGACGCTTCAGCATGGGAGTCGTCTGGGGCGCCCTCATCGGCAGCGCCCTGGCCCTCACGAGCTTCGCTTATCTGGGCCGCTCGGTGCAGAGGTCCCTGGATATGGGCGATAAAGGCTCCCTCTATCTGCGCCGCACCTACGGGCTGCGCCTGCTGATAAACGGGGCGGCGGTGATACTGGCCGTCAAGCTCCCCTTCGTGGAGACCCTCGCCGGCATCGCGCCGGTCTTCTTCCCCGGCCTCACCATCTTCGCGATGGAGCTTCTGGGGATATACAGACCCGGAAAATAGAGC
>JAEEIC010000186.1 GCA_016281165.1 Bacillota bacterium
CCTTGCCGAGGAGCTTCTCCGCTCCCGCCATATCGAGTATGGTGCGGGAATCGACCTGCGAGGAGACGGCGAAGGCTATCCTCGAGGGGATATTTGCCTTGATGACGCCGGTGATGACGTCTACCGAAGGCCTCTGGGTCGCGACGATAAGGTGCATGCCGGCGGCCCTGGCTTTGGCGGCCAGCCTGCTGATGTAATCCTCGACCTGGTTCTGGGCAGCGATGATGAGGTCGGCCAGCTCGTCGATGATGATGACGATCTGCGGCATGACCATGTCTTCTTCGCCATCGGCCTTGACCGATTCGTTATAGGACTGCAGGTCTCTCACGCCTCTTTCGGCGAATTTGTTGTATCTGTCGTTCATCTCGGCGACGGCCCAGCCTAAAGCGGCGGCGGCCTTGGGAGGCTCGGTCACGACCGGCACCATCAGATGCGGGATGCCGTTGTAGCAGCTGAGCTCCACGACCTTGGGATCGACGAGTATGAGCTTGACCTCGTCGGGCCTCGCTTTGTACAGCAGACTGATGATGATGCTGTTGATGCAGACGCTCTTGCCCGAGCCGGTGGCGCCGGCGATGAGCAGATGGGGCATGTCCTTGAGATTGGCGACTACGCTGGCGCCGGAGATCCCGCGGCCCAGGCCGACCGATATCTTCGACTTGGCGTTCTTGAATTCCTTTGATTCCAGTATCTCGCGCAGGTAGACGCTGGCGATGGAGTCGTTGGAGATCTCTATGCCCACGGCGGCCTTGCCGGGGATGGGAGCCTCGATCCTGAGGCTCTTGGCCCTGAGATTGAGAGCCAGATCGTCCTGCAGGCTGGTGATCTTCGAGACCTTGACGCCGGTGGAGGGCTGTACCTCGAACCTGGTGACGGCCGGTCCCTTTACCATGTCGACGACGGTCGCGCTGACGCCGAAGCTGGCGAGAGTATCCTCGAGCAGCCTCGCCTGGGCGTCGAGATCGCCCCTGCCTGAGCTGTCCTTAGAGGCGGGAGGCTGCTTGAGGAGCTCGAGCGGCGGGAAGACGTAGCCCTGCGGCTTTTCTTCTTCGGCGGGCTTGGGCGCTTCCTTGACCGCGGCAGCCGGATCTTCCCTGCTCGCGGTCTCCGCAGCAATCGGCTTGCCTGCTTCGTGGGGAGCTTTCTTTTCTTCCGGAGCTTCTTTATGTGTCTCTTCGGCCTTCTTCTCGGCGTTGAGACCGAAGCCCTCGATCTTCTCCGCGCCGGCGAACAGAGCGTCGTCTCTTACGTAATCGAGTATCTTCTGCTGGTTCTCACTGATGTTCTCGCCGGGAACGGCGGACTTCCTGCCTATCGATTCGGGAGTGAGGCCTTCCACGGGAGGCTTATATACATGGGGATTCTCGGGCTCTTCAGGAGCCTTCTGCGGGCTCCTGAGGGCTGCCGCGGTCTCCGCTGCCGCAGCGGCGGACGCGGTCTCCCGGGGCTTTTCCGAGCCTTCGGAGGGCGCCGCTTTGGGCAGCTCGTCCACGGAAGGACCCGCCTGCGCTTTGGGCTGTTCTTCAGCGGTGTTTCCAGCCTGGGCCTTAGGCGGCTCGTCGACAGGGGGCTTGGCCTGCGCTTTGGCAGACTCGTCCTTTCCTAAAGTCTCCGAGGCGGCGAGGGCGACGATGTTCTCCTTCTTTTTCTTGTCAGAGTCCTCTTTTTCCCTCATCTTGTCGAAGAGGCTCGAGGGTCTTCCCCCGGGCACGGAAGAGACGCTCTGGGCCTTGAGAGCGGCAGCGGCGGCCGCGGCTTTGGCGGCTTCCTCCCTCTCCTTCTTCTGCTCCAGCTCGTAGGCTTCCCTCTCGAGCCGGTCTTCTTCTCTCTGCTTCTTCAAGGCCTTGCGGTTGAGCCTCCACTGGTCGATGCCCGAGGACAGGGGCGTGTTGATTATAAAGAGCAGTGCTATCAGTATCACGGCGCCGCAGACCAGGTAAAGGACGGTCTTGCCCACGGCCTTGAGCAGCCAGAAGGCGACTACCGTGCCGAGGACTCCTCCCCCTTCTCTTCCCGCCGCGTAGAAGCTCTTTACCGCTTCGCCGCTGAGAGCTGCCGTCTGCGATGCCGCCGGCACCGAGAACATGCAGGCCGCGGCGATAAAGAGCATGATTATCGCGATCCAGGTGCGCAGGGTCAGCAGGGCCATCCTGCCCGTGAAGATGAGGCCGCCGAAGAGTATGAGGAAATACGGGAAGGCATAGGCTGCCTTGCCCAGGATGCCGAAGAGGATGCCGTTGACCCATCTGCCGATGACGCCCGATTCCTCCGGCCTGAGGCTCATGATGAGCAGTATGATGCCGATGGCGATGATGACCACGGCGCTGATCTCGTCATGGACCTTCTGTTTTTTGTAGAGAGCCTCTCTCTTTTCCGCCTGGCTCATGCGTGTCTTTTCCGGGCTCTTTTTCGCGCCGGAATAAGACCTGCCGCTGCCGGAGGAACGAGATGAAGTAGATGTCTTTTTTTTCTTGTTATTGTTTTCTGCCATGCTCAGCTCCGCTTAAATACCGCATAACTTAACAATTTATAATATCATAAAAGCCGCATAAAGTACAGATGCGGCTTTTAAAAGTATGCTTTCTTCGCGGCTTCGCGGCGCTCTAGAGCCTGTAGGTGTCGAATTCGCCGGTGCAGGGAGGCCCGTAGCAGAAGTGGGCTTCGCCCAGATCCAGATCGTAGATCTCGCAGGCAACGGTAATGGATCTTTGCGCCAGGGGGAGCTTCGGATCGGCGGGATGCCTGCATATGCACTGGGGATAGTTGGCGTGATCGGCCATGCAGAGCTTGACGTAGGGCACGTCTATCGTCCCC
>JAEEIC010000187.1 GCA_016281165.1 Bacillota bacterium
ACCAACTATTTAAAGTTATTTCCCCGGGTTTGTTGGTAATCAAACTTCTGTGCCGCGAAGAGTTAGCCCGTAAACGAGTGAGATATAAAGAAATGTCAGTTCACACCACCATTATCTGAGATTTCAAACAGTCAGACTGGGGGCCTGAACGTTTTTAGAGGCCTATATCCGCGGTGTGATTCGAAAATCACCAACAAAACAGGCTTAAAACAGTCAAATAGTTGGTAATGTGCTGTCCCGAGGTCTGACTGCATTCTGTGATCCGGCCGTTTGAAACACAGAATAATAAGATGAAATGGCATCCATGCGCTTTCCGTTGTTGGCATGCGCCCCGGAGCAGCGGGCGCACATGGCCGTATCATACTGCTCCGGCGGCAGGATCCGCAGCCGCGCTGTCGCCTCGCGGTGATCCGCAGGCGCCTCATCGCGCGGGCCGGTAAGCCCTGATCCAGTGCTGCCGCATTTCCGCCGGGTGACCGGGCCTCTATGCCCGGACTCAGTCCTGCTGTCTTTCCGCCAGATAGCCGGCTCCGAGTATCATCAGCGCGCCCGCCAGCTGGGCGATGCCGAAGGGCTCCCTTAAAAGGAAGACCGAGAGCAGCAGGGCCACGACCGGGTCCAGGTAGCTCATGATCGCTATGGTCTGGACCGGTATGGACTCCATCGAACCGAAATAGAGCACGTAGGCGATGCCGGTGTGGACTATGCCCGCGATGAGAGTCATCACGAGGCCGAAGGCGCCTATGTCAAAGGAAGGCAGGCCCTCGGTCGCCAGTATGTATGGGATTAGGACCAGCCCGGCCGAGGCCATCTGCACGAGGGTCCTGTCGATGGCGTCGATGCCTTTTATGAACTTGTTGAGCATTATGACCGAAGCGTAGAGGACGGCGGCGAGGAGGCCGAAGATGACGCCCCGGATATCCCCTGCCCCGCTCTCGCTCAGGACCCCCGATACCAGGACCATGCCGAAGAGGGCGGCCGCCGTGCAGGCGAGCTTCTTTACGGTCAGCTTCTCCTTCATCACGAAGGGCGACGCCAGGATCACGAAGACCGGCTGCATGTAATAGCAGAGGGTCGCGACCGCGACGGAGGTATAGCGGTAGGCTTCGAAAAGGAGGATCCAGTTCACGCCTATCATGACGCCCGAGAGCACGGTCAGGGGCGCGTTCTTCCTGATGGCGGCGGCGTCGGGCCTCCTCTTCTTAAAGGCCATGAAGGCCAGCAGGAAAAGAGAGCCTATCAGGCCCCTCACGCAGGCGAGCATCGACGAGCTCAGGGGTATATAGCGGCGGAAAATGCCTATGGTCCCGAATATGATCATCGAAAGGGCCAGCTCGGCCCTGGCAGAGATCTTCATCCTGTAATTCCTCGCAGATCGCAGATTTTGTCAACAGTTTAGCACCGCGGCAGTCCGCGGGCAAGCCCTCTTTTACGCGCGAAAAGGCCCGAAGCGCGGGGCTTCGGGCCTTGATGTCAGACGTATTAAGCTGTTCTTCAGTTCACGCCTCGGGCGCTGCTATTCCCAGCTCCACTGCTCGATCCAGAAGCGGCCGGCGGGGTTCCTGGTGATATTGCTCAGGTACTTGTTGTAAGCGCACAGGGACTTGGGCTGATAGAGGGGGATCTGGCAGCAGAGATCGTTGAGGTATCTGCTGGTCTCCTTCAGGATCTCTTCGCGCTTGTCGTTCTCGGGAGTGGCGCAGGCCTTCTCGATGAGCTCGTCAAGATGCGGATCGTTGATCCTGGTCTTGTTGGAAGCGCCGATGTTGCTGGAGTGATAGACGCCCTTGAGGAAGGACATCATCTCGGAGGAGTTGTATCCGCCGATGAAGCCTTCGAAACGTCCCGCGGCGGTCTCGGAGAGGTAGGTCGCGAGGTCCATGGAGGTCAGCTCGACGTTCATGCCCAGGTTGCTGTTGAGGTTGTCCTGGATGACCTGTCCGGCCCTTCTCTTGGTGTCGTCGGAGCAGATCACGGTGAAGCTCACGCCGTTGAGATCGACGCCGGACTCGGATTCGTACTTCTTGGCCAGCTCTAAGTCGTAGAAGTCATAACCGGTGCCGTCGAAGCCCAGCTGTCCGTAAGGAGTCTGGCCGGGAGCGACGATGGCGTAACCGTTGTAGGCTACGGTGACGACGTCTTCCTTGTTGATGGCGGCGTTCATGGCCTTTCTGACCAGCTTGTTGTTGAAGGGCTCCTTCTCGTTGTTGATGCACAGCCAGCTGTGGGACAGGGAGCTGATGACGAGGGTGGCGAGGCTGTCGTCAGACTCTACCAGATCGGCGTCGTTGGTATCAAGAGCGATGACGAAGTCGACCTCGTGGGCCTGCAGGGCGATGGTCCTGGCGGAGCCTTCGGGTATGATCTTCCAGATGATGTTCTTGATCGCGGGCTTGGGCCCCCAGTAATCGTCGAAGCGGGTGAACTCGAGCTGCTCGGAGATCTTCCAGTCGACGAACTTGTACGGACCGGTGCCGATGGGCTCGGTGTTGAAGTCATGTCCGCTCTTGATGAGGTCGGCCGGGCAGATGGCGTTGCCGTGGTGGCAGAGATCGTAGAGCAGAGCGGCGCTGGGGCCTTCGGTGGTCATGGTGACGGTGTAATCGTCGACCTTGGTCACATTGTCGAATGCCTTCGCGTAGGTGGCCACGTCGGGGCTGACCTTGGCTTCCTCGAGGGAGGCGACTACGTCGTCGGCCTTCATCTCGGCGCCGTTGTGATACTTGACGCCCTGCCTGAGCTTGAAGGTCCAGAGCACTGTTCCGTCGGCCTGCTCTTCGTACTCATAGGATTCCGCGAGAGCGGGCTCGGGAGCCAGGTCGAAGTTCAGTCTCATCAGGCCTTCGTACATCAGGTTGTTGTTGTATCCGGCCTCTGCCGCGTTGTGCAGACGGGCGGTGACGGAAGGAGCCTCGTCGGCGGTGGCGACGACTACGGTGTCGGAGTCGACGGCGTAATGGTGGTTCTCTTCCTTCTTGGTGTCGGTATTGGTCTCAGTCTTGGTCTCGGTCTTGGTCTCGGACGGGGCCGCGCTCTGAGCGGGCTGCCCGGAGTTCGCGGGAGCGGAGGGAGTCTCGGTCTTCGATCCGCAGGCGGTGAATACCGCCGTCATCATCATCGCGAGCACCAGCAGCAGTGCGAGGCTGCGTTTGTTCATTGTGTTTCTCCTTTCAGGACACGTCATTGTCTTGCGTGTTCCATGTAAAAATATAATATGTTGTGTATTCTAAACACCGGCCCGCATCCTGTCAAGGGGAAAATGAAAGTTTCTTTGTTTTTCAATATCGTCTTTTTCGTGATATATTTGTGCTTTGATAATAAATATCTGCCGGGCACAATTTGTTCGTAAAACGCACCTATATTTTTTGTACATCCAAACAATCGCGCCCAAAGATGACAGAAGACCGGGGATTCGCGCGGGCATACGATCCCGCGGCGCTCAAGCCTCCCCGTTCCCGCGCAAAAGCCCGGAGCCGATCGGCTCCGGGCTTTCTTTCAGTTGCTTGTGTCGTCAGGCTTTACAGCCGTCTGAGACCTTACTGCCAAGTCCAGTTCTCGACGAAGTAACGTCCGTCTCCGCGGAGAGTGACGTTGCCGAGGTTCTTATTGGCGGCTACGAAGGTCCTGGGCTGCCACAGGGGGATCTGGCAGCAGAGATCGTTGAGGTATCTGCTGGCTTCCTTGAGGACGACTTCGCGCTCGGCGTTGTCGACGGTGGCGCAGGCCTTCTCGATGAGCGCGTCAAGATGCGGATCGTTGGTCCTGGTCTTGTTGGAGGCACCGATGTTGCTGGAGTGATAGACGCCCTTGAGGAAGGACATCATGTTGTCGGAGCTGTAGCCTCCGATGAAGCCCTGGAAGTGTCCGGCGGCAGTCTCGGAGAGGTAGGTCGCGAGGTCCATGGAGACCAGTTCGACGGTCATGCCGAGGTTGCTGTTGAGGCAGTCCTGAACGACCTGGCCGGCCCTTCTCTTGGTATCGTCGGAGCAGATGACTTCGAAGGATACGGTGGAGAGGTCGACGCCGGAATCGGCGGCGTACTTCTTGGCCTTCTCGACGTCGTAGGTGTCATAACCGGTGGCGTCGAAACCGAGCATTCCGTAAGGAGTCTGGCCGGGGGCGGGGATGGCGTAGCCGTTGAAGGCGACGGTGACGACGTCTTCCTTGTTGATGGCGGCGTTCATGGCCTTTCTGACCAGCTGGTTGTCGAACGGGGTGACGGTGTTGTTGATGGTCAGCCAGCTGTGGCTGATGCTGTCGAGGAAGATGGACTGGAGGCTGGCGTCGTTGAGAACGAGGTCGGCGTCATTGGTGTCGACGCTGACGGCGTAGTCGATCTCGTGGGCCTGCAGAGCGATGGTCCTGGCGGAGCCTTCGGGTATGATCTTGTAGGTGACGTTCTTGATGGGGGCGGCGCCGAGGAAGTAATCGTCGAATCTGGTGAAGGACACGGACTCGGAGATCTTCCACTCTACGAACTTATACGGGCCGGTGCCGATGGGGTTGCTGTTGAAGTCGTTGCCGGCGTCGAGCAGAGCCTTGGGAACGATGGCGTTGCCGTGGCCGCAGAGATCGTAGAGCAGAGCGGCGCTGGGTTCCGGAGTGGTCAGGACGACAGTGTACGGATCTTCCTCATAGCACTGATCCCAGGAGGCGTAGGTCGCGACGTAGGAAGAAGCCTTGGCTTCGGCGAAGGAAGCGACGACGTCTTCGGCGTGCATCTCGGTCCCGTCGTGGAACTTGACGCCCTGTCTGAGCTTGAAGGTCCACTTGACGCTGCCGTCAGCCTGCTCTTCTACAGTGTAGGACTCGGCGAGGCAGGGGATGGGAGCCAGATCGTTGTCGAGCATCATGAGCTCGTTGTAGGTCAGGTTGTTCATTCTGCTGCCTTCAACGGCGTTGTGCTCACGCGGGGTCAGCGAGGGGGTCTCGTCGGCGACGCCGAGAACTACGGTGTCAGCGTCGACGGCATAGTGGCGATCCTCCTGAGGAGCGGCAGGCGCGCTCGGAGCCGCGGGAGTGCTGGGGCTCGCGGGAGTCGCAGGGGTGCTGGGGCTCGCGGGAGTCGCGGGGCTTGCGGGGGTCTCGTTCTTGTTTCCGCAGGCGGCCATCGAGAAGACCATTGCGAGGACAAGAAGGAGCGCAAACAGTTTTACAGATTTCTTCATTCTTTTTTACTCCTTTTGCGATAGTTTGCAAAACACGGTAAATCACACACAGGTTTTGCGTGCGAATATACGCGTAGTTTACAACAAAAAAAAGGTGTTTTCAAGAGCATTGAGCGTAATGATAGATTTGTGTATTTTATGTTTAATCGATATAAAACAACGTCCGCGGGGGCCTCTGTTTTGGCGCGCGGCACTGTTTTCGGCGCCGGGATCTCAGCGCCGCATGGCCTGTTCTTTCTCAGGCGCCCCACCGTCGGCGAGCCGCCGCGCCGTCGACATGAGCCTGTCCCTCATGCCGGCGGGAGCCCTGCACAGAAGCTCATCGGGGATGGAATCGGCGAAGGCCCTTTTTTCTTCTTCACCTGAGCCCGATCTTAAGAGCGCCTCTCCCTTGACCTCGAGAGCGAGGCACAAAGGGCCGGTCTCCTCTGGAGAGGTCATGGCCAGAGCGCTGTCTATCAGCGAAAGAGCCTCGTCATACCTTTCCGCCTCCAGGCTGAGCTGGGCGGCGTAGCGCAGGAAGGTCCTGACCCTCAGGTCCTGGCCCTTCGCCCTCGCGTCCTTCAGGGCTCTTCCTATGGCCGCCCTTCCCTTTTCGAGCATCGCTGCGGCCGCCCTTTCGCTGCCGCCGCCTTTAAAGCTGCGCACGGCCGCGAGAGCCAGAAGAGCGCTGTTCTGGTCGATATCGGCGGCAAGATCGGAAAAGCCCGAGCGCTTCTCCCTCTTCCAGCCCCGCGAGCTCTCCTCAAGGCCCGCGAGCAGAGAATATGAGACGGAAAAGCAGCGGGCCGCTTTCTTCTTCGCCCCTTCCGCGCGTCCCGGTCCCGCCGCGTCGAGCCCGTATCTCTTCGCCGCGTAGTCCGCGAAGAACGAGATCAGTTCATCCAAAGAGCCCTCAAGAGAAGGATCGAAGCCGCCCTCCCGGCAGAGCGCCTGCCCCAGGAGCCGGAAGACGGTCTGCACGTTCATCTCGCAGTTGCAGCACTCGAAGGAGCCCGGTTCGAAGGCCCCGAGCGCTTCCTTAAGGCAGGAAAGGGAGCGCAGCAGATCCGCGGAGGAATCGTCGCCCTCGAAATACGCGACTCCGAGGCTGTTCCTGAGCCTCGCGAATAGCAGCTGCTCGCTCTTCGGGTCGAAGGGCTTCTGGCCGAAGAGGGAGGCGAGGCTCCCCAGCCTTTCGCTCTCCGCCAGATAGCGGGGCGAGAGCCCTTCTCCCCCGGTGTCGAGAAAGACGGAGCAGACGCTTATGACCTTCTCCTTGCTCCCTCCTATGCTCTCGAGGCTGGCCGCCCTGGCCCTGAGCACCGCCAAAGCGGCGGCGTGCTCCATGAGGAAGGCGTACTCTCCCCTCAGGGCCGGCGTCGTCCCCAGACGCGCCGCGGCCTGTTCGCAGCCGCGGGGATAAAAGTCCGCGGCCGCTTCCGAAAAGTCGGCCAGGCTCATGCCTCCCAGGCGGCTCTCTCCGCCCAGGCGGGGCAGCAGATATTCCATGCAGACGAGATAGAGCCTCGCCAGGAGCATCTGCCTGTAGTCCTCGAGGCCGGAAGCGGCGGAGCTCACGGCGAAGAAGACCGAGGACGCCTGCGCGGGGGTGATCCCGCCCGTCTTAAGGCGCAGATACATGCGGTCGCAGAGGGCCAGGGCTTTATAAAACACCGTGTCGCTGTCGTATGGGACCGCGGACTCTATGACGTCATAGTAGACGCCCGCGCTCACGGGCTCTCTTTCGACGAAGGTGAAGTACCAGGCCGCACGGCAGAGGATATCGCAGATCTCGGAAGCTCTCGCGGGCACGGCCGAGAGCAGGCCGTCGGCATATTTCGCGAGCTCCGATACTTTCTTGAGCTCGCCGGCGCTGTAGTAAAGTCCGCGGTCGAGCAGCTCCCTCAGGGCCGAGGTCACGGCGGAAAAGGCCTCCGACAGCTCGTCCTCTCCCATGCAGCGCAGGACCGGCTGCCGGTAGCAGTGCAGCAGCCTCACCCGCTCGCCGTCCAGACGCGCGAAGACCCCCGTCCTCCTGCGGAAGCGCTCCAGCACCAGCTCCGCCGAAGACTCCTCAAGATCGCGGTATCTCTTCATCTGCTTAAGGCAGAGATGCATGAAGGCGGGCTCGAAGGAATCGAGGCCCATGACGGCGGAGAGCCTGAGCATGTCGGCGAAGAGGCCGCCGCCGTCGCTTTGGCACGACAGCACGGTACGCACCGCCTGATCGAGGGAATAGATATCATCCTCAAAGGAAGAGGCTCCCGGCCGGTAATAGTCCCTCCAGCCGAGGCCGCTGTCCGGATCCGCCGCGTAATTGATATTGACGCTGATGCGCACCGCCGAGAGCTCCGCGGGCGAGACGCGCGAAGAGCCCGCCAACTCCAGTATCTCCCGCGCTTCCTCCTCGCTGAAGGGGTAAAGATCCTCCGAGGGCCTTAAGACCGCCAGGGCGGCCCTGAGCGAGGAAGGAGCGGAGGCGTCGATCCCCTGCGGGCAGAAGAAGTCCGCTTCCTCGCCGGAAAAGCCCAGGAGCGCCGGCGAGAGCCAGGTATTGACCAGCACATATACGTTCGCGATGGCGGCCGAGGCCCTTACCGCGTTCTCGGCCAGATCCCCCGCCGCGTCCGGGCCCTCCCCCGCGCAGCGGTAATTGTCGAAGATAAGCAGCATCCTCTGCCCCGCCGTCTCCTGGATGCGGGCTTCGGCGTCGACGCTCTCCATCAGCCTCTCAAGAGCCTGCGAGGGACTGTAATCCTCGCCTCCCCCGATGACGGAGAGCCCCAGGGAACGGTATATGCCGGCGACGGAAAGGCAGTCTATGAGTATAACCTTTCTGAAGAAGCCCCGCTCCTTCAAGGCCTTCGCGTGCTGCAGCGAGAGCACGGTCTTGCCGTAGCCCGGAGGCGCCGAGAGGACGTGGATCTTCCTGCTCTCCCAGTCGAAGGGATGATCGTATATCATGCCGGGGGGAAGCTCATCGGTCCTGCCCGCGCCCAGGGCGTCGGGCACGCTGTCGGCATCGTCTCCCCCGCTCACCACGATCTCGTTCACCAGCCAGAAGGCCCGCCCCCTGTCGCTCGCCAGGGCTTCTCTTCCCAGATATCCCCTGGTCTCCTGCACGACCTTCTTGAAGCTGTCAGAGACGTCGTCGCGGAAAAAATCGCCGGCCCAGATCCTGGCGAGAGCCTCGTCGCGCCTGAGATGACCGTTCCTCTTCTTCTTTCTCGCCTCGACCAGAGCGTAGATGAAGGTCCGGACCTGCTTTCTGGGAGTCTTCTCTTCCCCGTCCCTGATCACGGAGAGGGTGCTCATGGGAGCGCCGGTGTTTTCCCCTTTATATTCTATCTTGAGAACACAGTTTTCCGCTATCTTTATATATTCCGTCATTTTATATCCCTCATTTCCGTCTTGATCATATCATATTTTCCCTTTTTTTCGCCAATATCTGCTGAAAATTTTATAAATTTCCCCTTTTCTCCCCCTTACTTTTTCTTTTTTGACTGGCAGAATGAGATCAGAAAGGATGAGCGCCCCCAAGCGCCGGGGCGGAAAGAAAGGAGGAAGAGATGAAAAACACATTCAGGCCCTCTGACTACAGCATACAGATGGCCGTACGGGAAGCCGCCCGCTACGAAGGCATATACGTGGGCGACGATTACGTGATGAAGGATCACGGCGACTACATCGAGATCAATATCCAGACCGAGCCCACGCCGGACAGGCCCAAGGGGCACGTGAGCTTCGACCTTTACTTCGATGAAGACGGCAGGCTGGTCCGCTGGGTCAGGCACAGATAGGAAAGGAGAAAAAGGAATGGCGTCCATCACATCGCTTCAGCGCGACCTGAGGCTCAAGAACGAGTACCGGGCCCTCTGCAGGCTCCCCATAAACAGCGAGTACAGCTGGGAGCTCGAATATCCCGAGCAGGGCGAAAGGTGCAGATCCTACCTGGTCACATATTACGACACCGCGCCCGTCCCTGCTCCCGCCCTGTCCATACCGGGCCTCACGCCGAAGCGGGTGACAGGCCTGGAGAGGCAGGAGAGCATCACGCTGCGCTTCGATCTGGGCCCCGGCTATCCCGACACGGCGCCGGCGGCGTCGATCGTGAGAGGCAGGAAGCCCTTCCTTCCCAACGTGTTCGAGAGCGGGAGCATATGCTTCGGCAACCTCTACCGCCCCGGACTCTTCCTCTGGCAGTGGTTCAACATCGTCGGGCAGCTGCTTTTGGGAGACCCGGAGGTCACGGGCTACCTGGGCAACAGGGAGGGCCAGCTGCCGGCCAACAGCGAGGCCGACGAATTCTACCGCGCCCACAGGAGCATGTTCCCCGTGAGGAAGGCGAGCTTCCCCACCACGCCGGAATACTGAGAAAAACATCACCGAAAAGCAAATGAGCGAAACGACAAGGAGGCAATGAAATGGAAGACATCATCATCACCGTATGCTACGAGACCGAAGAGAACGAGATCAGCACCCAGCCCGGCATCGTGCTGGGAGACCTGATGAACCAGCTGGGAGGAAGGGGCATGGTGCCCCGCGGCCAGACCATCCTCGTGAAGAAGAACAAGTCCGACGAGCTGCTCGACCTGACCAAGTCCCTCGCGGACAACGGCATCCGGGACAAAGACGTCCTTCATGTGGCGACCGCGGCCAAGGCGGGCTAGACAGGGGAGCCGCGGGACCGCGCGGGGGGAGGGCCGCAAGGACCGCCCTCCCCCCGGATCATAAGAGCAAAGGAGGACGAAACAATGAAGGAAACGAGCCTCACCGACCGCCAGGAGAGGATAGCGGGCTTTAAGCAGAGCCTCATCGACAGGGCGGTCATAGGAGTAATAGGCGCGGGCAGGACAGCCAACGAGGTCATCAAGAATCTGGCCCTCACGGGCTTCAGATCGATATTCGTCTGCGACATGGACAGCGTGAGCGATACCAATCTTCCCGGCACCGTGCTCTTCAGGAAGGCCGACGTGGGAGAGCCCAAGGCCAGGCTGGCCGCGGAGGGCTTCGAAAGGCTCGCCGTGGCCGAGGGCGCGAAGGCCCGCTGGCTCTGCGCCGACGCCTGCTACGGCCTGGGAGAAGGGGTCTTGAGGCGCTGCGACCTGGTGATCAACTGCGTGGACAACACGCAGACCAGGCTCTATATCAGCAGGATATGCAAGCTCCTGGAAAAGCCCTGCGTCGACATCGGCATCAGCGGCTTCGACTGGACTCATATGGCGAGCTCCCCGGACAGCGATAAAGCCTGCTACGCCTGCGTCATCAGCCCCCGGGACGCGCACGAGGCCCTCAAAAGAGTGAGGAACAGCTGCGACGTGACCCTGTCCGAGGCGGCGAAGGAAGACAGAGCCGCGACCATCATCACCGCCGCCGCCATGGCAGGCGGAAAGGCCGTGGAGACCGCGATCAAGATACTCCACTACGAGGAACGCGAAGACAGGAGCTATGATCCCTTCTACGGGGTCATCACCAGCTACAGCGCCGCCTCGGGAAGGACGGAGAGCTTCCGCGTCCCCCTCAGGGAGGGCTGCGAGAACCACCTGAGCTACAGGGAGCTGGGCGGGATCAGGCCTTCAGGGCTCTCGGCGGACGACGAGCTGGGCAAGGTCCTGGAAAGAGTGCGCGAGCTTTACGGCGAGGGCTACAGCCTCTCCCTGGAGAAGGACTGCGTGCCGGTGAGCAACAAGGCCTTCATAAGGCGGGCCTTCTGCAAGTGCTGCCAGGCTCCCATAGAGGTATACAGGCCCCAGTTCAGCCTCAGCGACGAGGATCTGCTCTGCGAAGACTGCAGAGCGGCCGGAAAGATCCCCCTCCTCCCCTCCCGGGCCGAAAGGATATACCGCTTCAGCCTCGCGGAGACGGAAGAAAGGATACTGGGCATGAAGCTCAGGGAGCTGGGCGTACCCGCCCTGCACATCCTCGAATTCGTGAGCGGCGACGAGAGCAGGCTGCCGCTGTTCCTGGAACTGGACGGAGACGGAAAGGAGGAGAACATATGATGAGCTACAGCAAGAGCGGAGACCTTCTGCGCTTCTCGCCCGGGGCCGCGAAGGCCATGAAGGAGTATTTCGGGGTAGGCCGTCATGACAGAGAAGACAACAGGGTCGAACAGGGCGGCTGGATCGCCGGTTTTTACGAGAGCCGCTATCCGCGGCCGGTCAGGGCCATAGTCACGGACTTCATACCCGCCCCGGGCTGCAGGGGGACCCCGGCCTACCTGCACTGGCCCGAGGAGGAGAACATCAGGCTGCAGAGGGAGTTCTTCCGCATCAGGGACGAGGAGGTCCCCGAAGAGCTCCGCGCCGATTTCAAGAGGCTGGGCTGGGTCCACAGCCACCCCAACGGGCTCGGGGTCTTCGTGAGCGGGACGGATCTCGAGAACATACTCGATCATTTCAACAGTCCCGATCAGTTCTCGGTGATACTCAACCCCCACACGCAGGTCTGGAAGGTCTTTTTAGGGCCTGAGGCGAAGGAAACGGCGGGACTCATGCTCGCGGGGCCCGAAGAGGCTGAAAGGACCGGAACGGCCGTTAAGAAGGCGGAAGAGAAGACTGCCGAAAGGCTCCGCTACGAGAAGAGGATCAAAAGGCAGAGAGCGAGAAGGCGCAGGAAGAGAGCGCGCAGAAGGAGGTAGACCATGGCCGCGGCAAGAGAAACGATACGCATAGATCCCACTCCGGGCTACGTCTTCAGGCCCGCGGTCCTGCCGGTGATAGAGCCGGATCCCTCCTACAGAGCCTCCCGTCCCATATCCATCGTTCCCGACAGCAGCTACCGTCCGCCCAGCCTGCACGCCGCGGCCGCGGCAGAGCCGGGCCTGGTGCGGAACGTAAGGGCGAGATGGTGTCCGGTCTGCCACAGTCCCGAGAGCGATATCAGGGAGACCGAGACCGCGGACGGGCCCAAGTGGATCTGCGATGTCTGCGGGCACCGCTGGTAGAGCGGAGCCCGGAAAGGAGGTCACATGGACAGACTGCCGCCCCTGCTGTACTGGTCATCCCTGAACAGCCGGCAAAAGGAGATATACAAAAAGACCGCCGAACATCTCTTCAGGCTCAAGAGGAGCGTGAGCTTTCCTCCCCTGCCGGCCGAAGACGCCGACGAGGTGGTAAGGGCGCTGCACAAGGATCATCCCGAGCTCTTCTACGTGGATTTCTGGAGCTGCTTCAAGACCGTCTCCCCTTTGAGCGGAAACTGTCAGGGCCTGATCTTCAGCTTCCTGCTGCCCGACAGCTTCATCACCGCCGGGGTGCATAAGGCGGAAGAGAGCATACAGGAGATGAGGCAGAGGATGAGGGGAGTGCCGCGGGCGGGGCTCTACCGGGCCATCGCCAAAGAGATGGCGAAAGACATCACATACAAGGCCGAAGACAGCGGGAACGCCCTGCTCTACCACTCTATATACGGGGCGATGACGAGCGGCTCCTCGGTCTGCGAGGGCATCTCCAAGCTCTACCTGCTCTACTGCCAGCACATGGGCCTGCCCTGCGCCCTCGTGGTCGGCACCCTCAACGGCGAGGATCACGCCTGGAACATGATAGAGAGCGGGGGCAGGCTGATGTACATAGACGTCA
Source organism: Bacillota bacterium (assembly GCA_016281165.1). Lineage (GTDB taxonomy): Bacteria > Bacillota > Clostridia > Peptostreptococcales > Anaerovoracaceae > RGIG2707. Next base: position 12,731 of record JAEEIC010000187.1, read on the forward strand.
CGAACCAGGTGACCGCCATGGACTGCTTCGGCATGACGGGGATAGGCATGACGATGAGCGCGGAGCGCCTGCGCCTGCTGGGCTACGCCTGGGATCTGCCGCGGGTCCGCTGAAGGAAAGGAGGAAGACCGATGACGACAGGAAATTCTTTAAAAAGGACGCTGATGCGGGCCCTGCTCTTCTCCGCCGCCGGCGCCGCCCTCACGTTCCTTTCCCTTTGGGCCGGGACGGCGAGCGGCCTCCTGCCCTCCGTCATAAAGCTGGGCGGGGCCGTGCTCAGCGGAAAGAGGCTGCGGCTGCTCTTACTGCTCGTCCACGCCGCCGGCCTCATCTGGGTGCTGGCGGGCCCGGGGCTCGAACGGGACGTGAAGTGCAAGCTCGCCTTCACGGTCTGCCTTCCCTTAAGCCTCCTCACCGGCGCCAGGCTGGCCCTGATCTCGGGCAGCGCGGTCTCGGCCGCGGCCGCGGCGGTATACATGACGGCGGGCCCCGCCGCCGTCTGCGGCTTTCAGATCAGGGATATCTTAAGAGACGATATGCTCCGCGAATGGGAGAAGAACGAGTGGGCGGTGGAGGAATTAAGAGACCTCGTCCATCACGACCTGATGATGGGCCCCCTTCATTTTACGCTCACCGCGGCGGCCTGCGTGCTCCTCATGCCCGGAGCGCTGAGCTTCGCCGGTTACGCCGAGACGGCCCTGCTCTGCGGCGGGAGCGTATTCGGGCGGACGGCGATGAGCTTGTTTTAGAAAGGAGGATGAGCGTTATGAGAAGAGACAGGATGATCAGCAGCGAGGCCCTGCTCAGGGCGGTCGATAAGGAGCTTAAGACCGCGGACGGGGGGAAGAGAGAGGTCTTCCGCGGCCGGCTGCGCTCGGCCGAGGCGCTCAACTCCCTGATGAGCAGGATCGGGCTGGCGGGGGAGGACGGGAAGACCCGCTTCCTCGTGACCAACAGAGCGGCCGAGTTCTGGGAGAACGCCCGCTTTAAGGATCAGGCGCTCGAGATAGTCTGCGCTCCTCCCGCCGGCGATTCGCCCGCGCTGAGCGTGATCTCGGTCCGGCTCCGCCGCATAGACGAGAGGATAAAGGAATACGCCGCGGGAGACATGGAGGTCTATTCCGAGCTGCTCTCGGCCGTGGAGAGACTGCCCAAAGAAAAGCTCTCGGGCCTCATCTCCCAGGAGATGAGCATAGGAGACCGGGAGCCGGCGGCGGACGGAGGGGACGCCGGCGACTTCCGCATGCGCGGCCTCGGGGAGCTCAGAGCCAAGTACGCGGTGCTGCGCAGCAAGTACAGCCGTCCGCAGAGGTCCCTCATCGAGAATCTGATTTCGCGCTTCGAGAGCTCCGACACGGACGAGAAGAGCCGCATACTGAAGCAGCTGGGCTTCTACGTCAACTTCATCAACGGAGCCGACGTCTCGGTGCTCTCGGCGGACGTCAAAAAGGTCAGAGAGGCTCTGGACGAGAGCTTCATCGGCCAGGACGCGATCAAAGACAGGCTCTGCCGCTCCCTTTCCGCCTATCAGAAGGACCCCGCTCACCGGGCGCCCCGCTTCGCCCTCACCGGCCGGGCGGGAAGAGACGCCGAGGGCCTCATCTCTGAGTTCTGCCGCCTCGCCGGCCTCAGGCTCTCGCCCTTCTCCTGCGCGGGGCTGTACGACGCGGCCTCCATCGTCGGCAGCAGCACCGTCTACAGCAACGCGACCGTGGGCTCCTTCGCCGAGCTGCTGGCGACCGGCGGCCAGGGAGCGCTGCTCATCAAGGACGTCGACAAGATCAAGAGCGACGACGTGCTGATGGCCTTCAGGCCTCTGGTCTTCGGGGTCTACAAGAACGATCTGCTGCCCTCCGACGTCGACGTCTCCTCGGTCTGGATCTTTTTCACCGCCGAGGACAGCTCCAGGCTCTCGATGCTCGACAGCGCCGAGATGAACGTGCTGGAGATGAGCGGGTACAGCGACGAAGAGATGCGCGCCCGCGCCGATCGGTCCAGGAAAGACTTCCTGAAGGAGAACGGCCTGGCGGAGGACCTGGTACGCTTCAGTCCCGAAGTCTGCCGCGATCTGGCCTTAAGATACGCGAGGAAGAGCAATGTGCTGGACCTGCGCGGCATAGTCCGCGAGGTCACGGGCAGGGCTCTTAAGGACGCCCCCATCGTCATAGACAGCGAAGCCCTCCCCTCGTATTACGGCCTGCTGAGGGAGAAGGAGAGGCTGCGCGGGGAGAGGCTCCTCACCGCCGCCGGCATCAGGGATAAATTCACCCTCCTGAAGGACGAGATGGACAGAGGCATAAGAGAAAAGGTCGAAGAGCTTCTGGACGACTACGACAGCGCCCCCGCCATGCTCAGGAAAGGCCTGGAGAAGAAGCTCACCGATCTGGGCAATCTCTGCGGGAGGCCCGATCTGACCGCGGCTCTCGGCAGGCTCG
>JAEEIC010000030.1 GCA_016281165.1 Bacillota bacterium
CACCGGCGGCCTCGGCGCCGGCGGCAATCCCGAAGTGGGTGAGACATCCGCCGAGGAGAGCATAGAGACCATAGAAAAATACCTGCAGGGGAGCGACATGATCTTCATCACTGCGGGCATGGGCGGAGGCACCGGCACCGGCGCCGCTCCCATCATCGCCAAGGCGGCCAGAAGCTCAGGCGCCCTCACCGTAGGCGTCGTCACCAAGCCCTTCACATTTGAAGGCAAGAAGCGCAGGGAGCACGCCGAGCTCGGAATCAAGTTCCTCAAGAACTACGTCGATTCCCTCGTGGTCGTCCCCAATGACAAGCTCCTCGAAGTGAGCGAGAAGACCACCACCATGCTGCAGGCCTTCTCCATGGCCGACGAGGTCCTTAAGCAGGGCGTCGACGGCATCTGCAGCCTCATCACCGACAGCGGCCTCATCAACCTCGATTTCGCGGACGTCAAGACCATCATGAGCGACAAGGGCATCGCCCACATGGGCGTCGGCAGGGCCGGCGGCGAAGACAGGGTCAAGCAGGCCATCAAGAACGCGGTCGAGAGCCCGCTCCTTGAGACCAGCATCAAGGGCGCCAGCGGCGTGCTGCTCAACATCATGGGCGGTCCGGATCTGGCGATGCACGAGGTCAACGACGCGGCCGACTACATCCATCAGGAGGCCGACGAAGACGCGATGATCATCTTCGGCTGCTCGATCAAGGAAGAGCTGCAGGACGAGATCGTGGTCACCGTGATCGCCACGGGCTTTGAGAGAAAGGCCTCGGTGGACGAGCCGGTGACGTCGGATAAGACCGAGACCGAGAAGGACGCCCCCATCCAGGCTCCTTCCACGGCGAGCTACAATCCCGACAACGATTTCCCGATCCCGACGTTCCTGAAACATAATCCGGATCTCTAACAGGCAAGCAGGAAGCCGGTGCACTCACCGGCTTCTTTTACTAATATACCCTTCATGCGGGAGATAAGTTCGGCAGACAACAGGATAGTGAAACAGGCGGCATCCCTGACGGAGAAAAAATACAGGGATGCTCTTGGCATGTACCTGATCGAAGGGCCGAACTACATCAGAGACGCCATTTCTTCAGGCGGAAGGCTCCGGTTCATCTTTATGAAGGCCGGGACCGTTTCCGGCGAGGCCGAAGAAACAGCGGCGCTCGCGGAAAGGAACGGACCGGCCGTGATCATACTGCCGGGAAGCGTCTTTCAGAAGATCTGTTCCACCGAGACGAGCCAGGGCATAGTCGCCGTGGCCGACAAGAGGGTGTGGACAGAGGACGCGTTCTTTGCGGACCGGGACGGCGACGTCCTCGTCCTGGACAGGATACAGGATCCCGGCAATCTGGGCACCATGCTCAGGACGGCGGAGGCGATGGGCTTTTGCGGCGCGATGCTCATAAAGGGCTGCTGCGACGTATTCTCTCCCAAGACCGTAAGGGCCGCGGCAGGGAGCGTGATGAGGCTCCCGCTGCTCTTTACGCACGGAGCGGAGGAAGCCATGAAGCTGCTCGCAAAGCACGGCAAGACGCCCTACGCCGGCGTCATGAGCGGGGGAACGCCCTGTTTCAAGGCTGAGCTCGCCGAAAACGCGGCCATAGTGATAGGCAACGAAGGCGCGGGCGTCTCGCCCGCCTTCCTGAACGCCTGCAGGGGCCTCACGATCCCCATGGCCGGGGAGATCGAATCTCTCAACGCCGCGGCGGCGGCCGGGATACTTATGTACGAAGCTTACAGACAGAGAGCTCTGTCTGCTGCGATAGACCGGAGGAAAAAATGACAGAAAAACTCAAAACGATACTTGAACAGGCAGGAGAAGAACTGGCGAAGGCGGGGAGCCTGGCCGACGCCGAGGCCTTAAGGGTCAAGCTCCTGGGAAAGAAAGGCCAGCTCACCGAGATCTTAAGGTCCATGAAGGATTATTCCCCCGAAGAGAGGAAGACTCTGGGCCAGGCCGCCAACGAGGCCAGAGCGAAGATCGAGACCATGATCGCGGAGAGGACCGCGGAGCTCAAAAAGCTCGCCCAGGAAGCCCGCTTCAAGGCCGAGACCCTCGACGTCACCGAGCCCGGCGTTTCCGCCGTACCCGGATACAAGCACCTCATAAGCCTCGTCATAGACGACACCATCGATTTCTTCTCTTCCATGGGCTATACCATCGCCGAGGGACCCGAGATCGATACCGTGCACAATAATTTCGACGCCCTCAACGCCGATCCCAACCATCCCTCGCGCGACATGACCGACACCTTCTACATCACCGACAAGGTCCTCTTAAGGACCCAGACCTCCGATGTGCAGGCCAGAGTCATCGCTGCCCAGCAGCCCCCCATCCGGCTCATATCGCCGGGCAGGGTCTTCCGCTGCGACACACCGGACGCCACCCACTCCCCCATGTTCCATCAGATCGAGGGCCTCGTGGTGGACGAGGGCATAACCATGGCCGACCTCAAGGGCGTGCTCGACAAATACGCCAAGCACCTCTTCGGCAGCCACCTGGCCACCAAGTTCAGGCCTCACCACTTCCCCTTCACCGAGCCCAGCGCCGAGATGGACGTCGAGTGCTTCAAGTGCGGCGGCAAGGGCTGCAACATCTGCAAGGGCTCCGGCTGGATAGAGATACTGGGCTGCGGCATGGTCCATCCCAATGTGCTCAAGTTCGGTGATTACGATACCGAGAAGTATACCGGCTTTGCCTTCGGCATAGGCGTAGAACGCATCGCCATGCTCAAGTACGGTATAGACGATATGCGGCTGCTCTATGAGAACGACATCCGCTTCATCAGTCAGTTCAGGTAAGGAGGCAAGAACATGTTAGTACCCATCAAATGGCTCAGGGAATATACGGACGTGAACGTCCCCGTCGATAAATGGGTCGACGGCATGGTCCTCTCCGGCACCAATCTGGAGAGCGTCGAGTATTGGCATAAGGGCATCAGCGGCGTGGTCGTGGGGCAGATCCTCAGTATAGAGCCTCATCCCAACGCCGGCAAGCTGGTCGTCTGCCAGGTCAACGTCGGGCAGGAAGAGCCGGTGCAGATCGTGACCGGCGCCGACAACATGAAGGAGGGCGACAAGGTCGTCGTCGCTCTGGACGGAGCACATATACCCGGGCCCCTGCACGGAAAGCCCAAGAATCCGGACGGCGAGATCATCAGGGCCGGAGAGCTGCGCGGCGTCGTGAGCAACGGCATGATGTGCGGCTGCCAGGAGCTCGGCTTCCCCGACAAGATAGTCCCCGTAAGGGATAAGGACGGCCTCTGGATACTGGACGACGAGTGCTTCGTCCCCGGCACGGACATAGTCGAAGCCCTGGGGATCGAAGAACCTACCGTCGATTTCGAGATCACTCCCAACCGCCCCGACTGCCTTGCCATGCTGGGCGTCGCCAGAGAATCCGCCGCGACCTTCGGCACGAAGCTCAGATATCCCGAGACCGTCTGCGCAAAAGTCGCTCCCGAAGAGAGCAAAGACTACATACAGGTCGAGATCAGAAAGCCCGAGCTCTGCCCCAGATACTGCTGCAGAGTGATCAAGGATATAAAGATCGCCCAGTCTCCCTGGTGGATGCAGAGGAGCCTGATGCTGGCCGGCATGAGGCCCATCAACAACATCGTCGATATCACCAACTACGTGATGCTCGAATACGGCCAGCCCCTGCACGCCTTCGACATCAGGACCGTGAGGGGCGGAAAGATCATCGTCGATACCGCCAAAAACGGAGATAAATTCACGACCCTCGACGGAGTCGAGAGAGAGCTCTCCGATTCCATCCTCATGATCAACGACGCCGAAAGACCCATCGCCATCGCCGGCATCATGGGCGGACTCGACTCCGAGATCGAAGCCGACACCAATATGGTGCTGGTGGAATCCGCCAACTTCAGCGGCGACTGCATCAGGGCCGGCTCAAGAAAGCTCAACCACAGGACCGAGGCCTCCGGCAGGTTCGAGAAGGGCATCGACCCCAATCTGGCCAAGGACGCCTGCGACAGGTTCTGCTACCTGGTAGAGCTTCTGGGCGCCGGCACCGTGCTCACGGGCGATGTGGACTGCTATCCCGAGCCCGCGAAGCCCGCTGTCACCAGGGTCAGGGCCAGCCGCATAAACAAGGTGATAGGCATCGATATCCCCGTTCAGCAGATGGTCTCCTACCTCAACGCTTTGGAGATAAAGACCGAGGTCGACGGCGACGTCATCACCTGCACCGCTCCCACCGTGCGTCAGGATCTTCACATCGAAGAGGACTACGTCGAAGAGGTGGCCCGCATGTACGGTTACGACAAGATACCCGTGACTCTTCCCAAGGGCAGCATCGCCGGCGGGCTCACGGCGGAGCAGAAATACCGCGTGATGGTCAAGGATACCTTAAGAGCCCTGGGCTTCAGCGAGATCATGACCTACAGCTTCGTGAGCCCCAAGGCCGTCGACAAGGTCAACGAGAGAGAGAACTCCTACTTCAGGCAGTTCGTGAAGCTCATCAACCCCCTGGGAGAAGATACCTCGGTCATGAGGACCATGCTGCTCCCGGGCATGATGGAGGTCCTCGGCACCAACATGTCGAGGAACATCCCGGCGGTGAGATTCTTCGAGCTGGGCAATACCTTCATCGACGTGCCCGACAGGAAGGAGCCCGAACTTCCGACCGAGAAGTATTCGCTCTGCCTGGGTCTCTTCGGCGAGAAGGAGAACTTCTATACCCTCAAGGGCGCCGTCGAGCAGCTGCTCAGGGCCGCCGGCATCAGAGAGCCCGAGTACAGGGCGGAGAAGTTCGACAAGCGCTTCCATCCCGGCCGCTGCGCGGCCATAGAGTGCGGCATCTACTCGCTGGGCGCCATGGGCCAGGTCCATCCCGAGGTCTGCGCCGCCTACGGCATAGACCAGCCCGTCTACGCCGCCGAGATCGACTTCGAGATGCTGAAGGAACTGGCCGACATCTCCGTCAGATATACTCCTCTCCCCAAGTTCCCGGCCATGTCCAGAGACTTCGCCATGGTGGTGAAGGAAGAGATCGAGGTCGGAAAGCTCGAGGAGCTCATAAAGAAGACCGCGGGAGACCTGCTCGAGAGCGTGACCCTCTTCGACGTCTACAGGGGAGCGAACATCCCCGAGGGCAGCAAGAGCGTCGCCTTCAATCTGAGCTACAGGGCCGCCGACAGGACCCTGAAGGAGGCCGAGGTCAGCGAGATCAACACCGGGGTGCTCAAGGCCCTGAAGGATAGATTCGACGCAGTTTTAAGAGAAATGTAAGCTGAAAGGAGCAGTCATGAGCGAAAAGAACACTGTGACCGTTAGGATCTACGGTCAGGAGTATTCTATCTCTGCGGATATGCCCAGAGAGTACATAATGCGGGTCGCCGATTATGTTGACGGCAAGATGAACGAGCTGGGACTGGGCAACAGCATACCCATGTCCTCGGTCGCGGTCCTTGCCGCGGTCAATATCTGCGACGAGCTTATGCACAGCAGGGCGGATATGAGCAATCTTTCCGACGAGAACGAGGAGCTCAAGGCAGACGCCCAGAAATACGCCAAGCTCTGGGAGGAGGCCAAGCAGAACCTCTCCCAGTACAAGGAGGAGATGAGCGGCGCCGCCGACCTGCGCGACCAGCTGCAGAGGCAGTTCATGGATAAAGAACAGCAGACCGCCAATCTCATGAGCGAGCTCACCCGCCTCTCACAGCAGAACGACGGGCTCAAGACCGCCAACGACGGGCTCAGGCAGCAGATCGCCGACCTCACCGACAAGCTGGAGAACACCCAGACCGCGCCGGAGGCCGCCAACGAGACCATCAGGCAGCTCGAGATCAAGTGCAGAGACATGGAGAGCAGCTTCTTCGAGATCCAGATGGAGAACATCCACCTGAAGAACGAGATCGGGGCGCTCAAAAAGCAGTTAGGCTAGATGGATCAGAAGGCTCTCAAGGTCCTTGAATACAGCAGCATACTGGAGATGCTGACGCAGCAATGCGCGAGCGGCATGGCAAGGGAAGAAGTCAGAGGTCTTCTTCCGTCCTGCGATGCCGCCGCTGTTTGCTATGCTCTGGATCAGACCGAAGAGGCCGTCACCGTCATCCTCAAGAAGGGGACCCCTCCCTTCGGCAATTTCTACGATATCTCGGGCCTCGCCCACCTGGCGGCGAAGGACGGCGTCCTGACCATGCAGCAGCTGCTGCAGGTGGCCTACAACCTATCCAGCGCCAGGAGGACCAAGGCGTTTTTGTCCTCCGACCTGCCGGAGCTGCCGGGCATAGACTCCCTGGTGAGCGCTCTGGTGCCCTTAAAGGGCCTTGAGGACGAGATCACCCGCTGTATACTCTCCGAAGACGAGATGGCGGACAGCGCGAGCTCCGAGCTTCGCCGCATCAGGCGCGACATCCTCAGGATCAACGAGTCCATCAGATCGAAGATCCAGCAGATCGTGGGCTCCTCCCAGAACAAGGTCTACCTTCAGGACGCCATCGTCACCATGAGGGACGGCCGCTACGTGGTGCCGGTAAAGCTGGAGCACAAGGCCAGGATACCGGGCATAGTCCACGACCAGTCGGCTTCCGGCGCGACCCTGTTCATCGAGCCCCAGGCCATAGTCAATATGAACAACCAGCTGAGAGAGCTGGAGCTGGCCGAGCAGAAGGAGATACAGAGGATACTGGGAGAGCTCAGCGCCGAGGTCGGAGAGTCTGAGCTTCAGATCAGGGCCGACCAGGAGATACTCCTCAAGCTCGACGTGCTCTTCGCCAAGGGGCGTCTGGCCTGCGACATGAGGGCCATGAAGCCCGCGATCAGCAGGGACGGCCACCTGTATATAAGGAAGGGCAGGCACCCCCTGCTGGACCCCAAAAAGGTCGTTCCCATAGACATCTCCCTGGGAGAGGATTATCATACTCTGGTCATCACCGGGCCCAACACCGGCGGCAAGAC
>JAEEIC010000188.1 GCA_016281165.1 Bacillota bacterium
CCGCGGCCCTGTCGCTCTTCGCTTCGCGTATGGCGATCAAAAGCTCCCTGTCTTTTTCCGAGATCTCCGACCATATCTTGTCGTATACGTACTCTTCAAGATAATTGTCGAAGTCCATCAGGAGCCCGTACTCCAGGTTCTTCTCATCCTGCTCCCAGACCAGGGCTCCCAGGACCTGATAGGCGAAGGAATAACCGCCGCTGAGACAGGCCATCCTGAGCGCGAACTCGTGGGAGACCCCAATGACGCGTTCGTAGCTCTCGCAGATGGCGTTCAGATTCAGGGGCTCGAGATATATCTTCGGCGCCCTGTAGAGGAAGGTCAGGGTCTTGGAATTCTGTATGCTGTCGATGTTCTGGAAGAGGCCCGTCATTATCAGGTAGACCGGAAGGTCCTGCCTCAAAAGTATCTGGAACGACTGGGTGAACTCCCTTATATGCTGGTTGTTGGAGGCCTCGTCGATCGTGATCAGGACCTTTTTCCCCTGCTCCTTCAGCTCCTTCAGCATGGTCTCCAGCAGCGCTTCCGGATCGGCGAGAGGCCTCTCGCTCGATACCGAAGCGTTCATCACATAGAGCGAGAGCCCCATGGTCTTCTCTGTAAAGAGTTTTTTGACTCCGCCTGTCTCGTATAGCTTGGCCGCGAAGCTGCCGATAAGATCGCGCTCGGGGTTCAGGGCTATCACTATCCAGTCGTACTGCTCCGCCATGATCTTCGATATCTCCGCGAGCATGACGGTCTTGCCGCTCCCCCTCACCCCGGTTATCATATAGATTGGTGAGAGAGGACTTTCCGATACCAGATCGTCTACGATCTCCTGGGTCTGCGCGATCCTGGAGATGAACTGGGCAGGAGTCCTGCCGAAGGTGAGAGTGAAGGGATTTCCTTTTTTCATTTGCGTCCTCCGATCATGTTCTTTCCGCAACGCATGGGGGCGGCGCCGGCCGCTATCCTTTTATATTCGTTTATGATCCCGGAGTTCTTTTATATTCATTTATAATTTCAGAACTCTTTTATATTCGTTTATAATTTCAGGATCATTTTATACTCGTTTATACTTTTTGGCAAGAAAAAAGCGGCCTCCGCGCGCGGAGGACCGCCCTACCCTCTGCCCAGCCACTCGTCCGCCTCCTCGCGGGAGCGGAAGACGATGATCTGCCGCCCTTCTTTGTACTGTTCGAGCAGTTCGTATATACGCGGCAGCTGCTCCCCGGGGAAATCGATTATCCACCTGCGGAACTCGGGGTCCAGCTCTTCTTCCTTCCAGGGGAGGTCTTCGCGCTGCTTTCCGATCCGCTCCTTCGCCCCTTCAAGGCAGACCTCGGCCGGCAGATCGAGCAGGAACACGGTATCGCAGCGGATAAGGCGCCTTTCGAGGGTGCGGCTGTAATTGCCGTCGATGATCCAGCGCTCTTCCTTCAGGATCTCTTCCAGCCTGAGGTCGAACTCCTCCCTCGTGACCGTCGTCCTGTCGGGCAGATGCCAGATCATATCAAGATAGTAGAGCGGGAGCCCGCTCTTTTCTCTCAACCGGCGGGCGAAGCTGCTCTTGCCCGCGCCGGGGCTGCCGATGACGAGGACGCGTTCCACCGCTCGTCTCCTCCTTTGCTTTTTCTTACGCTGCGTCTTGTTTCAGCGATCAAAACGGCGGACCCCTGCGCGGTCCGCCGTCCTCTCTTTATTCTGTTATATCTCCCTGTCGCTGGAGGTCGCCAGATACTTCAGGATGTCTCTGCGGGTAACGATACCGATGAAGCTTCCCCAGTCGTCGACTACGGGGATGAAATTCTGTTCCATCGCTCTGAAGACCAGGTCCTCCGGCTCGGCGGTGATCAGGCAGGGCGGGTTCTTGTCCGCGTGGGAGATATCCTTGATCAGCACCTTCTCCATGTCGTAGATGCTGACGGAATGGTCGGGCTTCTCCTGGGCGGTGCTGAGCATATACCAGAGGAAATCCCCCTGGGATATGGTCGAGAGATATCTGCCGTCTCTGCTGATGACCGGGATCGCCGAGTAACCGTTGACTCTGAGCTTTTCGATGCCCTGTCTTAAGGTGTTGTCCTCATACAGATAGTCCACGGTCACCTTGGGATGTAGTAAAAATGCTATGTTCATCTATGCGTTCTTCAGGAAGCTCATGATGCTTCCGAGGCCGGCGTATTTAGTGACGCCGTCTTCACCGGTTATAACTATGGACGGAGCCTGGAAGATGCCGTAGGTGCGGGCGAGATCCCTGTTCTCTTCGGCGAGCACCAGCTCGTAGTCGACGCCGGCTTCGGCGAGGGCCGCCTTGGCCTGGGCGCAGTTGGGGCAGGTCCTGGTGGTGAAGAGCATGATCCTCTGGGCCTTCTTCTCTTCGGCGGGCTTGGCAGCCTCAGGCGCGGGAGCGCCCTGCCTTAAGGCCGCGGGGGCTCTTCCGGCGGGATCCGAGCTCAGATCGAGCTTGGGATAGTGCTTCTTAACGGAAAGGCCGATGTCGTAGACCTTTCTGTCCTTGAACTCCTGGGACTTGCCGTCGTTCCAGTTCTGGACCGGACGGTAGTAGCCCGTGATCCTGCTGTAGACCTCGGTCTTGGCGCCGCAGATGGGGCAGGTGTACTGCTCGCCGGAGAGGTATCCGTGGGTGGCGCAGATCGAATAGGTCGGGGACAGGGTGTAGTAAGGCAGCTTGTAGTTCTCGGCGATGGTCCTGACCAGGTTGGCCGCGGCCTTCCAGTCGGGCAGCTTCTCCCCCAGGACGGCGTGGAAGACGGTGCCGGAGGTGTGGAGGGCCTGCAGCTCGTCCTGGATGTCCAGGGCGGGGACGATGTCCTGCGTGTAGCCCAC
>JAEEIC010000189.1 GCA_016281165.1 Bacillota bacterium
AGAGAACAAGCTGGCAAAGGCCCTGCTGGGGCTGGCCGTGTTCATCATATTCACCATTTTGATAAAGACCGTGGACGTGCAGCCCATAGGCCCCGAGGGCAGCAGCGTGGGCTTTGCCTCCCTCAACGGGGCCGTGGCGAAGCTTTTGGGCTTTCATGAGCTTTGGTACAAGCTCAGCGGCTATATCGGCTATCTGGCTCTGGCCGTGATCGCCCTCTACGGCCTCATGGGGCTCGCGCAGCTCATAAAGCGCAGGAGCGTCGCCGCCGTGGACCGCGACATACTGGTCCTGGGCTGCTTCTACCTGGCGGTGGGCGCGCTCTACGTGCTCTTCAACAAGCTGGTCATAAACTACAGGCCGGTGATGCTCGAGGAGGGGCTGGAGGCTTCGTATCCTTCTTCCCACACCATGCTGGGCCTGTGCGTCTTCCTTAGCGCCGTGCGCATGGAGAGCTTCGGCCACAAGGGCGGCAGCCCACTCTACAAGAAGGCCCTGCTCGTCCTCGCCGCTCTGCTGCTCGTGACCAGGCTCCTTTCCGGAGCGCACTGGCTCACGGACATCATCGGCGGCGCCGTACTTTCCTGCGCTCTGCTGCTCTTCTTCGACTGGGGCCTGGAGCGCTTCGGAGCCGGGGAGAAAAATCTCAAAAAATAACTTGCAGACAGACTTTTGTTATGCTAAACTTTCGTAGTTATCTGTCAATAGCAAGGAGGCAATTTAAGTGAGAATCTTTTTACAGATCGTACTCGGCCTGGCCTGTCTCGCGCTGATCGTGAGCGTCATGTTCCAGTCCGGCAACAGCGCCGGCCTCTCCGGTTCCATAGCGGGCGGAGCGGAACAGCTGTTCGGAAAGAAAAAGAGCAAGGGCTATGATGCCATACTCGAAAAGGTCACCATCGTGTCCGCAGTAGTATTCATCATCATGTCCCTGGTCCTCGTCATGATGAATTAAGAGCCGTACTTCTATGTATAACAAAAGACCTGCCTGGCGCGGGTCTTTTTTGTAGGATATGACACAGTCTCGTACAAAACGGAGGGAAAAATGATAAAGCTCATCAAAAACGCCGACGTCTACGCGCCCGCCCATATCGGCATGAAGGACGTGCTCATCGCGGGGGAGAAGGTATTCGCCATCGAGGATCATATCGAGGTCTCGGGCGTTCCCGGCCTTGAGGTCATGGATCTTGAGGGAAGGAAGCTCCTGCCCGGCTACATCGATCTTCACGTACATATCACCGGCGGCGGAGGGGAGCAGGGCCCCGCTTCCAGAGTGCCCGAATCCTATCTCACCGCCTTTACCGCCAACGGCATCACCACCGTGCTGGGCCTGCTGGGCACCGACGGCATCACCAGGAGCCTCGAGAACCTGGTCTCCAAGGCCAGGGCCCTGACTGAAGAGGGCATCACCGCCTACTGCCTCACCAGCTCCTACGGTTATCCTCCCGTCACCATGACCGGCAGCGTGGAGAAGGACATCATGATGCTCGACCCCTGCGTGGGCGTGAAGCTGGCCGTCTCCGACCACAGGAGCAACAATCCCACCGGCGAGGACATCATCCGCCTCGCGACCGACGCCAGAAGGGGCGGCCTGCTCTCGGGCAAGGCCGGCCTCGTGACCATGCACATGGGCGGGGGAGACGCCGCTCTCGATCCCATCTTCTACGCTCTCGACCATTCCGACCTTCCCATCAGGAACCTGCTGCCGACCCACATGGGACGCACGAAGAAGCTGATGGACCAGGGCGCCGAGCTCATCAGAAGGGGCGGCTACATCGATATCACCGCGGCCTCCTATGACGACGCGGTCGACGCGGGCGCCGACAAGTACCTCTACGTCCTGAGCCAGGAGGGCGTCACCGCCGATCACCTGACCATGTCGTCCGACGCCTTCGGCAGCCAGCCCAAGTTCGACGACAAGGGCGAGTGCATAGGCCTGAGCTACGCCAGCCCCGAGTTCCTGCACAAGACCGTAAAGTCCCTGGTAAAGAAGGGCCTGCCCCTTGAGGAAGCGATCAAGCTCCTCACCTCCACCCCGGCCCATATGCTGGCCAAGGACGGCGTGAAGGGCTGCGTGGCAGCGGGAGCCGACGCCGACCTGCTGGTCCTCGATGACGATCTTGCCATCGACAGTCTCATCGCCAAAGGCCGCACGGCCCTGCTCCACGGCGAAAAGCTCATCAAGGGCAGATTCGAGTAGGCGAAAGGGCGGAAAAGCCCGAAAATAAAGCGCCGGGCCTCGAATGTCCTTGCTATTTGTCGGCGGCGGAAGTATTATTAAATATACAAATATCGATCATTATCTGAGCCGAAAACAACAACGCCCCAGCTTATACTGAGGAGGTGCCTCATGCCCAGAACGGTAAATACAAAAGAACGATTGATGAAGGCCGCCATCGAGCTCACCGCTGATTACGGTATAGAGAACGTGACGGTCCGCCGCATCGCGGACATGCTCGGCTATTCGGAAGCGACCCTGTACAGGCATTTCGGAAGCAGAGACGAACTGCTCACCGAAGCCTTCATCTCGGTCGACAGCAAGATCTCGTCCCGTTTCCTCGACAGCCCCCATCTCAAGGAGGCCTCCGACGACGTGATGAGCGCCATACACCTGATATGGCACGACGTGTACAGATACCTGCTCGACAATCCCAAGGAGACCAGTTTCCTCATACGCTTCAGGTATTCGAGCCTCTATTCCGAGGTGAGATCGAGGAGGAAGGCCTACGACGGGTCCTTCGACGAGGCGGTCGCCTTCATCGGCAGCGCCTCCAAGGCCGATGATTTCACCTACAAGGGCTTCCTTCCCAACTATATCTTCGAGCTCACCCTCTGCTTCGCCGTAAAGGTCATCTCGGGAGTCTTCCCCGACACGGAGCAGACGGCGGAAAAGCTCTGGAAGGTCATCACCGCCGCCTGCCAGTCTCTGGCGGCAGGATACCGGTAACCGTTTCTTCAGGAAGCGCGGCTGCTTCGCGGCCGCGCTTTTAATTTGCCCTTTTGTCTGATATATTTATCTTTGGCGGAGGGCGGGGCCCGCCGCCGAAAGGACATCATTAATGGGCAATACATTCTATTTTTCCTGGGAACCGGCCCTCATGGCCTGGCTGCAGGCCAATATGGGCGGCTTCCTCACGGCAGTCTCCAAAATATCCACGCTCCTGGGCAGCGAGAAGGACCTCGTCGCGGTGCTGGGCTTCTTTTATCTCTGCCGCGACAAGAAGACCGGCGTCTCCGCCGGCATCAACGTCTCGCTCTCCCTGGTGCTGGGACCGATGATCAAGAACCTGGCCTGCCGCAGAAGGC
>JAEEIC010000190.1 GCA_016281165.1 Bacillota bacterium
ACGCCGCGGCTCTTGAGCGCGCGGGCGGCGCTGTCATAGACCGCGAGAGGATAGCAGCGGTTGATGAGCTCTGCCGTCCTTTCGTGCATGGTCTGCAGACCCAGCTCGACCCAGAGAAAGGTCTTTTCGTTGTACTCGGCGAGAAGGTCGAGCACCGGATCCGGCAGGCAGTCCGGCCTGGTCGCGACGGCGAGGCCGACGACCCCGGGATGCGAAAGAGCGTCGTCCCAGAGGGCTCTCAGCCTTTCGGCAGGCGCGTAGGTGTTCGTATGGCTCTGAAAATAGGCGAGATAGAGGGAGTCCGGCCACTTTCTTTTGAGGAGCTCCGTCTGCTGCGGGATCGTGCCCGCGAAATCCCCGCTTCCTTCGGCGGAGCAGAATATGCAGCCCCCTGTTCCGGCGCTGCCGTCCCTGTTGGGGCAGGTGAAGCCCCCGTCCAGCGAGAGCTTGACGACTCTTTTCCCGAAGCGGCGCTTCAGGACCGGTCCTATGGCGTTGTAGTGGATGCTGCCGAACTCGTCCATGGCCTTATTTTACCATAAAAACGGGCTCCGCGGCCCTGTCCGCGAGCCTTTCTGTAATGCAAAATACATTATGCGATATATCGTTAATTTTTCGGTAAAAGATATACTATTTTCTCTTGAAATCGGAGTTTCAGATGCTATAATACGACATTATATTCGATAGAGAAGAGAAAGACCGGGAGTCCCGGTCAGTAAACATCGTGTTTACGGAAAGGTAAAGAAACGACATGAAACACAAGTACGTTTATCTGTTCTCAGAGGGCAACGCCGACATGAGAGAACTTCTGGGAGGCAAGGGCGCCAATCTCGCCGAGATGACCAACATCGGTCTGCCCGTTCCCCAGGGCTTCACCGTCACCACCGAGGCCTGCACCCGCTACTATGAGGACGGGCGCCAGATCGGCGACGACATCATGGACGAGATCATGCGCTACGTGAAGAAGATCGAGAAGATCAACGGCAAGAAGTTCGGCGACAAAAAGGACCCCCTGCTGGTCTCAGTCCGCTCGGGAGCCAGGGCCTCCATGCCCGGCATGATGGACACCATACTCAATCTGGGCCTCAACGACGAGGTCGTCGCCGCCATGATCAAGGGAAATCCCGACCCCAGATTCGAACGCTTCGTATATGATTCCTACCGCCGCTTCATCCAGATGTTCTCGGACGTCGTCATGGAGGTCGGCAAAAAATATTTCGAGACCCTGATAGACAAGATGAAGGCCGAAAGGGGAGTGACCTACGATACCGAGCTCACCGCTTCCGACCTTAAGGAGCTGGCCGAGCAGTTCAAGGCTGAATACAAAGAGCAGCTGGGCGAGGAATTCCCCTCCGATCCCGCTGTCCAGCTGAGGGAGGCCGTCAAGGCCGTGTTCCGCTCCTGGGACAATCCCAGAGCCCACGTCTACAGAAGAGACAACGATATACCCTATTCCTGGGGCACGGCCGTCACCGTCATGCCCATGGTATTCGGCAACCTCAACGAGAACTCCGGCACCGGCGTGGCCTTCACCAGAGACCCCGCTACCGGCGAGAAGAAGCTCATGGGAGAGTTCCTGACCAACGCCCAGGGCGAGGACGTCGTCGCCGGTGTGCGCACTCCCATGCCCATCTCCATGATGGAGGAGAAGTTCCCCGAAGCTTACAAACAGTTCATCGAGGTCTGCGGCCTGCTCGAGGATCACTACCACGACATGCAGGACATGGAGTTCACCATCGAGAACGGCAAGCTCTACATGCTCCAGTGCCGCAACGGTAAGCGCACCGCCAAGGCTGCCCTCAAGATCGCCTGCGATCTGGTCGACGAGGGCAGGATAGACGAAAAGCAGGCGGTGCTGATGATAGATCCCAGAAATCTCGACACCCTGCTCCATCCGGGCTTCGATCCCGAGGCGCTCAAAAAGGCCGTCCCCATCGGCAAGGGCCTGGGAGCCTCTCCCGGCGCGGCCTGCGGAAAGATAGTCTTCTCCGCCGAGGACGTCAAGGACGCGGTCGAGGCCGACAGCAAGGCCAGAGTGATACTGGTGAGGCTCGAGACCTCTCCCGAAGACATCGAGGGAATGAAGTTCGCCCAGGGCGTCCTCACCGTGCGCGGCGGCATGACCTCGCACGCGGCCGTAGTCGCCCGCGGCATGGGCAAGTGCTGCGTCTCGGGCTGCGGCGATATCAGCATGGACGAAGAGCACAGGCAGTTCACCCTCGGCGGGAAGACCTTCCATGAGGGCGATAGTATCTCCATCGACGGTTCCACCGGCAATGTCTACGACGGCATCATCCCCACCGTCGACGCCGTGATAGAGGGCGAGTTCGGCCGCCTGATGGGCTGGGCCGACAAGTACAGAAGGCTGGGCGTGCGCACCAACGCCGACACCCCCAAGGACGCCAGGCAGGCCAGAGAGCTCGGCGCCGAGGGCATAGGCCTCACCCGCACCGAGCACATGTTCTTCGAGGCGGACAGGATCGCCGCCTTCCGGGAGATGATATGCTCCGACACCCTCGAGGAAAGAGAGAGGGCCCTCGCCAAGATCGAGCCCATGCAGCAGGCCGACTTTGAGGGCCTGTTCGAGGCCATGGAGGGCAAGGAGGTCACCATCCGCCTGCTCGATCCTCCTCTTCACGAGTTCCTGCCCAAGGACGACGCCGACATCAGGCTCCTCGCCAAGGCGCAGAAGAAGACCGTTAAGCAGATCCGCAATATCATCGCCTCCCTGCATGAGTTCAACCCCATGATGGGCTACAGGGGCTGCCGCCTCGTCGTGACCTTCCCCGAGATCGCGGCCATGCAGACCCGCGCCATCATCAAGGCGGCCATCGCCGTCAAGGAGAAATGCGGATACCAGATCGAGCCCCAGATCATGGTGCCCCTGGTAGGCGAGGTCAAGGAATTCAAGTACGTCAAGGACATCATCTGCCGCACCGCCGA
>JAEEIC010000191.1 GCA_016281165.1 Bacillota bacterium
GCTGCCCCAAGGAGGGCAAAGCATGCATGAGGCAGCCGAATACCAATTATTCCGCTCTGAGCTTCTTCGCCTTGCGGTTGTATTCCCTGACCTTTGCGGCGTATCTGATCGGGCCTGTCAGATTATAGGCCCCGGCCAGGCGCTCTTTAAGAGCGGTACCGCGCTCCCGGTCCTTATCGCGCAGGGCTTTAGCTCTCTCGTCTTCTTCGGGAGTTATGCTGTATATCAGATCTTCATTCATACCTTGAGCCTCATGCCAAACAGAGGGAAACGTGATCAACGCGCGGCGCCGGCCGCAAGCACAGTATAGCAAAAAAACACCCGCGGCAAAAGCCGGGGGCAGTCAGAGTCCGGTATATGATCAGAACAGCCTGATCGCCTCCTGATGGTTGATATTGGGGTAACTGATCTTCATCTCGATGGTGTTGTAGCTGCCCGAGGCGCTGACGTCCGCCATCTCAAAGTCCGGATCACCCTTGAGCTTCATGACTATCGTCTGTCCGAGAACGATAGCGACGGCAGCGCACTGGGCGTCGCTCTCCAGCAGGCTGTAGTTGTTCTTTTCAAAGACGAAGCTGGAGAGAGGATTGGAATAGCCGCTGTCGTAGGTATAGTCTATCCTGTCCCTGTTCACTGTATAGCTGACCGTGAACTCGATCAAAGACACATAAGTGTCCTTGTCCATGCCGGCGTCCCTCTTTTTGATCTCGTCGTAGGTGAAGGCGACCATTCCGTCCAAGGCGTGCGGAATGCCGGTGAGTTTAAGGATGAGATCTTTTAATTCCTTTGAATCGTCTCTGTCATATTGTCTTTTTAAATTGTTGAGAAATTCTTCATGTTCCCTTGTTTTGTCCTTATGCTCACGGATCTTCTCATCAAATCTTTTGTTGTAATAATACTCGTTCGCCTTTTTCTCTGCTTTTTCCAGTCGCTCGAGCCTTTCCATAACTTTGGCGTCAGCTTTATAAGTATTGACTTCAGCTATTTGCGAATCTTTCGGATCTGTTTTTTTAATAATCTCCCTTATTTCGTCATATCTGGACAGGTACGCAAACTCAGCAAGAGCCCGTTTCGCGTATTTATACGCCAGATTATATACTATGTCATCGCCCGCAACATAAGCCGAAGCATATTTCATGTACCATAAATTAAGAGATATAGGATAAAACGCTGATTCAAGTGCCTTCGGGAGATCCAGATTTATTATCTTTATTTTTTGAGCAAATGGTTCATATTCCGGATCTTTATAGATATAGTTATCGAAAATATCTGAAGCGGCTTTTTTCAGCGCATTCAGATCTTCCTCCGCCTTTTCGCGGGCATACTTATCTGCCTCTTCCCGCACGAGACCATTCTCGAGATCCTCATTTAATATTCCTAAATGATCCTCATTAAGACGGATCTCGAATGCGTGCAGTGGACTTATATGAGAGTAATCGGATCCGTCCAGAAAAGTGATACCTATCTCGCGAAGGAAGTCAGCAGTCATAATACCATTCGCGCCGCGACGCTTTTGAAACACCGCGGCGCTCTCCTTTCTCATCAGATCAGTCCGTATCTCAGTCTATGTCTCTTAAGACCTCTTCGGGCGGCACGTCCAGCTTCTCGGGATGGGCCATGTAGTGCTTTATCCTCTTGAAGACCGTGGCGTAGTAATGCCCGTCGCAGATGCGCTCGTCGGTGTTCCAGTTCATGTCCAGATACTTCCTGACGACCACGTTGCCCTCGCTGTCGAGCTCCCTCTCGGTGCGCTTGGCCCCGAAGGCGCAGAACACCGGCACGTTGCCGAAATCGTAGAGATGATGGGTGATGGGCGGTATGCCCAGGGAGCCCATCGAGGTGATGAACATGCTGCCGTGGAAGGGGCTGAGCTCGAGCAGGAACCGCGGCAGCAGGCCGTAATAATCGAGGAAGGTCAGCAGGTGCACGACGAAGCGGAACAGGAGCCCCGGGATGTAATTAAGGATCTTGACCAGCTTGTCGAAGCCCCCGTCGTCGGGGCTCATGACCCTCGCCAGGCCCTCGTCGAACTTCCTGTAGACGTCGGCGGCGGTATCGGCCGGGTCGAAATGGACGGTGAGGCACTCCTCCTCGGCGCCCAGGCTCATCTCCTTCTTGACCATCATATTGACCTCGACGTCGTTGTGGCTGAAGACCTTCTGGCCCGAGAAGAAGCGGTTGAGGGCCGGGAGCTCGGCCACGCACCTGACGTAGGCGGCGATGATGACGTGGGTGAGGCCGAAGTGCTTGAGGCCTTCCCTTCTCTTCTGGTGGACGTACCTCTCCATGGCGGAGCACTCGACCGAGAACTGGATATGGTTGTCGGCCCCGTTGCGGTGCGGCATGATGAAGCCCGCCACCCTGTCCATGGGATTGCCGGTCCTGATCTTCCTGCCGTCAACGCGGTCTCCCGGCCTCATGCGGTAGGGATCGCCCTCCTTATACGGAGGCATGGGGCGGCTCGAAAGTATGGTCATGACTATGCCGAGCACTATCGCGCAGTCGGCGATGAGTATGGCCCTGCTGTCGCGCCAGACGTTCATGAAGAGCAGGCGGAACTGCCGGTCGCAGAAGAAGATCCCGCAGGGGACTATCCACGAGAGCAGCGCCCACAGGCAGGTCCTGAAGGCTCCCCTGCAGGTCGCGCAGTATATCACGGCCTCGAGCAGGGTCAGAGCGATGAGCACGCCCGTCATGGCCGGGGAGACGCCCAGGTGTATTATCCTGTCCAAAAATACCGCGGCGAAGAACACGACAGGTATCCTTGTCACGTAGAACCGCTTGTCCGCCATCAGAAGCAGCTGGAGCGCGAGCAGAAGATTAGCCGCAACGGGAAGCAGCACACGGACGATGACTGTCATGGCGCCCGCTCCGCCCGTCCCGGCGTGAGCGGCGATGCGCGCTGCCGCCGATACCAGCATCAGCAGCGCCGCCGACCTGACAGGAAGACCATGCCGGTCGGCATAAAAAGTCGTAATGTTTTTCATAAGAGATATTTAATCACTTTTCAGGCTCTATTTCAAGAATGTATGAGAGATGAGAGCCTTCGCTGCCGCCCCGCGTCCGGAAGCGGCGGGCATCGGGAACGAAAAAGTGACAGACCCCTTCGGATCTGTCACCTTCTGTACGGATCGATCTTAGATCTTTGAAGCAATCACGGCCGGCAGTACGGGCCGCGGACCGATATCTATCCGCGCCCTAGTACTCGCAGAGAGCGCCGAAATCGAAATCGGCGATGTTCAGGAGAGTGGAAGCGCCGGAAAGGTCCTGATAGACGAAGACCAGGGTATAATAGGGCCGGGCTCCGGGGTAGACCGCGGTGCTGCGGCAGAGGAAGCAGTAGTTCCTGCCGGCGACGACCTGGGTCTCGAGGAGGTACAGAGGCTCGTGTCTGGCGCCTACGAGGCCTTCAAGGGCCGCGTCGAATATCGCTTTGGTCTCATCGGTCAGGGCGTCGTCCTGGACGAGGGACCAGCCGCCGGGCATCTCGGGCAGAGGAGCGTCGATGGCCATATCCGAGGCTGTCCTGCCCTCTTCATTAAGTCTGGAAGGCTCGATGTCCTGTATGCTGAGCACACTGGCGTTCCCTTCGAGATCTTCATAGATGTAGACCAGAGCGTAGCAGGTGGGCTGTTCAACGGTGGCGACTGCTGCGCGGCAAAGGAAGCAGTGATTGGTGCCGGCGACGACCTGGCTGCCGAGGTAATAACTGGGATAGTAGTCGACTCCGAGGAGCTTCTCCATGGCCTTTTCGAATAAAGCTTTCTGCTCTTCGGTGAGCTCCATATCGTCAGCGAGGGTCCAGCCGCCGGCGACGCCGATCGCGGGCAGCCCGGCAGGCTCTTCGGCCGCTTTGGTCTCGATGACGAGCTTGTTTCCTTCGAAGGTGAAGGCGCCTTCTTCCATTCCCTCCAGAGCTTCGAAAAGCGCTACGGGAACATAGCTGAGGCCTTTTGCGACCACGGGAGGCATGCCGAGGCTGAAGGGAGCGCTCATGCCGAGAGTCTCGCCGCCGCTGACGCTGACCTGATAGCTGTCGACGCCGACCCAGAATTTGGCGTGCATGACGCCGTTGTCGAGGATGACGGCCTTTTCGACAGGCTCCCAGTCGACGATGTAGCCGAGGGCCTCGGCGGTCGCGCGCACGGGCACGTATACACAGGCGTTGATGCCGCTGGGCTCGCCGTTGATGACGAGCTCATAGGTCGCGGTGGGAAGGACTGCCTCGGGAGCGGGGGCGATGAGGATATCATCCGCCATTACCGGCATCACTGCCGCCGCCATCAGAGTCATCGTGAGGATCACCGTTGTAAAGATCCTGGAAAACCTGTTCTTCATTTTTTCTTCCTGCCCGGTCCGCGCCGGGCTTTTCCTTTCTCCCTTTCGGGACTTTGTTGTATATGGTCTATAAGTTTTGAGGATTAGACATCGTTTGTTTTGTGTTTCGTACATATAACGATCGGGAACGGGCAAATGTCGCCGCGTTTTGAAATATTTTCAAAATATTGTCGCGTCTTCTTAAGGCCCGGTTCCCAGCCCTTAAGAGGCCATCACGGCGCAGGCCATCAGAGGCCTTTTATGATATCATACAGCTGCCTGATCGGGCCGCTCTCGCCGGCCTCGCCGCTGAGGATGAAGCGCGCGTCCCCTTCGCTCCAGCTCAGTCTCTGCCAGAGGCTGCCGGAAACGTCGACGGTCTCGAGCTTAGCGCCGTCGAGCTCTTCCTCTGAAGCCACCTCGCCGTAGAGGCCCGAGAAGTCCTCATCGCTTTTTGAGGCCCTCAGGCAATAGGCATATTCGCCGTATTCGAACTTCACCTGGGCCAACTCGCCGTTTATCACCGCGTAGTCGACATCCGAGGCTTCGGCCGGGATCTTCAGGGCGATGCCGGTCTTTTCCCTGACTTCGGCCGCGGAGGCCATGCTGACGACGGGATTGACCAGCTGGGTACTGCCCTGCTGGCCGGATAAAGCTCCCGCGGGCTCCGAGGCGCCGGGCCCAGGCGAAGCGAGCGGCCCTTCGGCGGGGAGCCTGCTGCTCCTTATGGCAGTTCCCGCTATCACCGCGACGAAGCAGGCGGCGACGGGGAGCGCCCATCTCATGACCCTTTTGTTGAAGCTCCGCGCCCTGCCCTGAGGCGCCGCTGCGGCCTGTACCTCTTCCCTGCCCTGAGCCGCGGCCTTTTCATATGCGCGCGCGAGCATCCTCTCCTTGGCGCCCTCCGGGGGCTCGAGAGCATCGACCGCGTTTCTTATTTTGTTCCTATCTTCAGTCTCCATATCCGTCGTCTCCCAAAACCTTTTTGAGCCTCTCCCTGGCGTCGCGCAGCTGGTTTCTCACCGTCGAGGGGGGCCTGTCCAGCATCTGCGCGATCTCGTCCGCCTGATAGCCCTCGTAGTAGAAGAGCCACACGACATGCCGGTACTTTTCGGGCAGGGCCTGTACCGCCTCAAGGATATCGCCGCCGTTCTCTTCCGGCGCCGCGATGTCGGGCTCTTCGTCTATGTCTGAGGCGGCCCTGAGGCTCGCCGCGCGCAGCCTGTCCTTGCAGAGATTCATGGCGGTCACCGCCAGCCACTTCTTCTCGTGGGTCTCGTCGTTAAAGGCGAAATCCCCGGTAAGGACCTTGACGAAGACGTCCTCGGCGCAGTCCTCGGCGTCGGCCTCGTTCTTCATCATGGTGAGACAAAGGCGCCAGACATATTTCCAGTGTCTGTCGTAGAGATCTTCAAAGCCGGTGGGCCCCGGCCTCACGGTCCCGCTCATGGCAAGCTCCTTACATATATATAACGGCAGAGGAAGCGGAAATGTCGGTATTTTTGATTATATATCAAAAAGCGGTAAAAATAAACTTTCGGCTGCCCGCGCCGTCTTTTCCGGGCAAAGAAAGACCGTCCCTTTTAGGGGACGGTCCAAAACCGGGGACCGCGACAGGACGGTCCTTAAAGAGGAAGAACTGCTACTTTGCCTTGAGGCCCGCGAGCTTTTTGAGATCGTCGAGCGTCTTCGCTTTCTTTGAATAAAGGGTGAGAGGAGCGCAGCTGGTGTTGCCTATGGGCGTCAGGTCGTAGCCCTGCGACTGGATCTCGGAGTTCAGATACGCGATGTGCTGGAAAGCGTTGAGGTCGATCTCACCGCTGTTCAGGGCCTCGTTGGGAAGATTGTAGGCGTCGAAGATGATCACGTCGACGTAGATGCCGCTGTTCTCGTCGTCGAGGACCTTCTGCACCGCCCTCCACACGTCTCCGGAGCCGCAGACGCCCAGCTTTACGCTCTTCTTGCCCTCGGGCGAAGACTTGTAGCCCTCGAGGCTGCTCACGTAGTCCTCCGGCACGCTGTAGTTCGGGTCGTAATCGAAGGCCGGTCTGGAGGAGCCGCTGTTCTTTTCGAGTATGTACTGGGCGATGGTCTGGGTCTGATAGGCCTCGACGATCTTCTTATAGTCCTCGTTGTCCTTGTCCTCGGTCCTGGCGACTATCACGTTGATGAAGGGATTGCCCGAGCCGCTGTCCTGCACCTCGGTGATGAGGCCGTCCTCAGTGGGACTGAGGCCCGCAGGCACGGCGTAGGTGCCGTTGATGGTGGAGGCGCCGTAGTCGTCGAGGGTGGCGACGAGGGTGTTGGCGGCCGCCGGCACGATCTCGATATTGTATATGTATTTCGTTATATCCTTAAGCTCCGGGGTGAAGCCGGCCGCGTCGTCGACCTCGATGAGGCCCGCGGTCTCGAGCAGGCTGATGGCCCTCGCCTGGTTGGTGGCGTCGCTGGGAACGCCGATCTTGACAGGCTCCGCCTCCTCCTTGCTGCCTCCGCAGGCGGCGAGGGCAAATATGAGGCAAAGCGCGAGCAGCAGAGCCGCAGATCTTTTGATGGTTTTCATTTCTCTTTCTCCTTTTTCCTTATTTCTTAAAAAGCTCTCTGTTGTACGTGCGCCTCGCCAGGGTGTTGCCCGTGATCTGGATGATCGAGACGATGACCAGCAGTATGATGACGCAGAGGTTCACTATATCCTGATAATGCATGTTCTGCCCGTAGTTGATGGCGAAGCTCCCTATCCCGCCGGCCCCGACGGCGCCCGCCGAGGTGGTGAGGCCGATGGTGGAGATGGCGGTGATGGTGAGGACCCGGATCAGGTCCGGCAGCGCTTCCTTAAGATAGACCCGGAAGATGATGCCGAGGGTACCGCTGCCCATGGATCTCGCCGCCTCGACCTTGCCCGGGTCGACGTCCGAGAGAGCGCTCTCCACCTGCCTGGTGAAGAAAGGCACCGCGCCGAACACCAGCGGGACCACCGCTCCCCTCACCCCTATCGAGGTGCCGACTATGAGGCGGGTGAAGGGGATGAGGAAGATCAGCAGTATGATGAAGGGTATGGAGCGGAAGACGTTGGTCACGACCTCGAGCGCCGTGTGGACGGGCTTGTTCGGCTTGATGCCGCCGGGCTTCGTCACTATCAGCAGGATGCCGAAGCAGCCTCCTATCAGCACCGTTATGAGGCCGGCGATGAAGAACATCTGGAACGTCGCCTCCATGCTGTCGATGAAGCGGTCCCAGTAATTGACCACATTGGGGAAGGTCCCTTTTATCGCTTCAAACATTTTCGATCACCTCCGCCCTGACCCCGCAGGAGCCTATGTACTCGAGGGCCGCGGCCACGTCGGCGCCGCTGCCCGAGATCTCCGCCACGATGCCGCCCAGGGCCCGGTCCGCGACCACGTCGACGTTGGCCAGCAGCAGGTTGACGTCCACGCCGAACTGCCTTGAGACCGTCGAGATCAGCGGCCTTCCGACCGTGTCCTTCGTGTAGGTGAAGCGTATGAGCTTCTTTTCGGGACTGCTGCCCAGCTCCACCGCCCCGCTCTCCACGAGCTTGCCTATCTTGCCCAGGCCCGAGGAGGCCTCGGTGAACCTTCTGGTGATCTCGCGCTCCGGAGCCGAGAAGACCTCGTAGACCGGACCTTCCTCGACCACCTTTCCGCCCTCCATGACCGCGACCCGGCTGCATATCGCCTTGATCACGGCCATCTCATGGGTGATGATCACTATCGTGAGGCCCAGCTTTTTGTTGAGATCCTTGAGGAGCTGCAGGATCGACTCCGTCGCCTCGGGATCGAGGGCCGAGGTAGCCTCGTCCGAGAGCAGTATCTTCGGATCGTTCGCCAGGGCCCTGGCGATGGCGACCCTCTGCTTCTGCCCGCCCGACAGCTGGCTGGGATAGGCGTTCCTCTTGTCGGTGAGATCTACGAGCTCCAGCAGGCTGTCGACCCTGGCGGCGATCTCTTCCTTAGACTTGCCGCAGTATTTCAGGGGGTAGGCGATGTTGTCGAAGACGGTGCTGCGGTCGAGGAGATTGAAATGCTGGAATATCATCCCTATCGATCTTCGCAGCTGCCTCAGCTCCTTCTCGGCTACCGCCCTGCGGCCGCTCTGCTCTTCTCTGTACAGCCTGCCGGCGTCGCTGACGAATCTTCCGAAGCCCGAGATCTCTATGCTGCCGCTCTCGGGGATCTCGAGGAAGTTCAGGCAGCGGACCAGGGTGCTCTTGCCGGCGCCGGAGTAACCCATGATCCCGTAGACCTCGCCGTCTTCTATCGTGAGGCTCACGCCGTCCACGGCCCGGACGCTGGCGTCTTTGGTGATAAAGTGTTTTTCAAGGTTTTCGATAACTATCATATTAAAGGTCCATTCAAGGCATAAAAAAGGGGAAGCTCTTCAGCCTCCCGGAACATCATACGCGCACACGCTCAAAAGAGCGCAGGCCCTTCAGTCCGGGACGCATCCGCTCATGCGCATCGCCATATCCATCATCTTCGCTTTAAGACTCTTCATGTCCGTTTCCTTTCTTAAAAACTTGTTTATGATTGTAATGCGGCGTGCTGGTATTTGCAAATCGTATTTATCTTTAGTTGGTTATAGCTTTGATCTATATCAAGAGATCGGACGCTTAGAGCGAAGCGTGACCCGCAGGATGACCTACGCTGCTTTCGGGCATATGAAAAGACCGCCGCGAAGGGCGGTCTTTCGTCATTACTTTTTAGGAGATCAGCTCTATTTGTTCATCTGATGGAGATAATAGACGACATTCGCTCTCGGACACTCGGCGTTCACGTCGTACTCCCCGCTGTAGGAGCCGGTGAGAAGGCCGCCGAAGTTGGCCCAGTTGAAGGCGTCGCTCCACCAGCTGCCCTGCCCGGTCTTGTTGGGCTCGCCCACCGCCCTGTAGATGAAGGTCAGGATGTGGGAATTCCTGCAGGTGCTCTTGGGGCTGAAGGTAGTCGGGCTCGTACCGTCGGTTATGCCCTTCTCGACCGCCCAGAGGACCGGCTTGTAGAACCAGTCGTTCTCGGCCACGTCGGTAAAGGGATTGGCCTTGGTCTCGGGCTCGGGGCAGCCCTGAGCGCGCCAGAGGAAGGTCACCACCTGGGCTCTGGTGCAGGTGTTCTTCGGGCTGAAGGTGGTCTCGCTCGTTCCGTCCGTCACCTGGGGATCCGCGGTGAAGGCCCAGACCACGGCATCGTAGAAATAGTCGTCCTTTACCACGTCGGTGAAGGGAATGGGCGATCTCTCTTCGAGACCTTCGAGGAACTTGTTCAGGGTGTGCAGGGCCTTATCGACTTCTTCCTGATCGTCGGAGCCGAGAGCGGTCTTCGCTCCGCTGAGCACGAGATCCAGAAGATCAAGAGATCCCTCGGTATATTTGTCTTTTTCAAGCTTTTCGGCCTTGTCGATCGCCTCTTCGAGCCTGCTCGTATCGACCTTGGGGATCTCCTTGAGGGCCGCGATCGCGGTGGACAGAGCCTTGGCCGCGGCGTCCACGGCCTCCTGATCGGCGTCTTCGGGAAGCGCTTCGGCCTTCTCAAGGGCTTTGATCAGATTAGCGTAGGATTCGGGAGTATATTCCTCCTCCTTAAGAGCCTTTGCCTGCTCGATGATGCGGATAAGATCGTCCTTACCGGCAGCGGGGATCTCAGATCCCTTTTTCTCAAGGGAGTCCATCGCGTCGTCCAAAGCCTTTGCCAGCTCGTCTATCGTCTCCTGATCAGCGTCCCCGGGCAGGGCTTCCGCCGCTTCCAGCACTTCCTTTACCCTGTCAAAGGTCTCGGGAGTGTGATCGTCTTCAACGAGGGCCTTGGCCTTTTCGATGAGATAGTCGAGCTCCGATCTGTCGCCGGGCTCTGTCTCTCCTGTCGTTTCGGTCTCCCCTGTCTCTCCTGTCCCGTCTGTCTTCTTTA
>JAEEIC010000192.1 GCA_016281165.1 Bacillota bacterium
AAGTGACGTCTATGGCGTCCTTATCGCCGCGCTTTTTCTTCGCGAAAGGTCCCGGGCCGGGCGACGGAACGTCGTAGCGGTCGAGGACGTCTCTTAAATAATACAGTATCAGAGCCCAGAGCACAACGTCGTCGAGAAAACCGAAGACCGGCACTATGGGCGGTATCAGGTCCACGGGCAGCACCAGGTAGATGATGCCGAAGATCACGATCGCCTTCTTCCAGAAGGAGACGCTCCTGTCGCGCAGCATCCTGGGTATGGCCTTTATTCTTCTTCCGAGTATGGCGAGGCGGAGGAGGTTCATCGCAGCACTTTCTCCATCTGATCGAGCAGCCTGTCGGCCCCGGTCTTCTTCAGCGCGGATACGGGGATGATGATATCGCTCTCATCGGCGTTGAGGGTCCTTTTGATGAGGGCGACGTTCTTGTTCAGTTCGTTTCTCGAGACCTTGTCTGCCTTGGTCGCGACTATGAGCCCCGAGAGCCCGTAGTAGCGCAGATAATCGTACATCTGCACGTCCTGGGCGCTGGGCTCATGCCTTATATCGACCAGCTGCACGACCTTTTTCAGGTTGGGGCGCCCGGACAGATATTCTTCCATCATGCGGCCCCAGTCCTCGGATGTGGATCTCGATACCCTGGCGTAGCCGTAGCCCGGGAGATCCACTATCCTGAAGCCTCCGTTTATGAGGAAGAAGTTTATGGTGCGGGTCTTGCCGGGACTGCTGCTGACCTTGGCCGTGCTCCTGCTGTTGGTGAGCAGGTTGATCAGAGAGGATTTCCCCACGTTGGAACGGCCGGCGAAGGCAATCTCCGGCAGGCTCTCGTCCGGATACTGGCTCTTCTTCACCGCCGAGCAGAGGAATTCCACCCTGTTTATCTTCATATCAGAGCCTCTTTCAGGGCGTCGTCCGCGTTTTTGAGGAGGACGAAGCGCAGCTCGTCTCTTACGGTCTTGGGCAGATCGTCGAGATCGGGCTTGTTCTCTTCGGGCAGCAGCACGGTCTTGATGCCCATGCGGTGGGCCGCCAGCACCTTTTCCTTGATCCCGCCCACGGGGAGTATCTTGCCCCTGAGGCTTATCTCTCCGGTCATGGCCACGTCTTTTCTGACCGGCCTGCCGGTCAGGGCCGAGATCACGGAGACGCACATGGTGACGCCCGCCGAGGGTCCGTCCTTGGGGGTCGCTCCTTCGGGGACGTGGATGTGGATGTCCTTGTTCTTGTAGAAGTCTTCCTCGATGCCGAAATCGGCGCTCCTGGAGCGCACGTAGCTGATGGCGGCGCGGGCGGATTCCTGCATGACGTCGCCCAGCTGTCCGGTCAGCACGATGTGGCCGCTGCCGGGAAGAGCCGCGGTCTCGACGAAGAGGGTCTCGCCGCCGACTATGGTCCAGGCCAGGCCGGTCGCCACTCCCACCTCGTTGCTGCCGAGCAGCTTGTCGTAGTGGAAGCGCTTCTTGCCCAGATAGTCCTCGAGGTTGGAGGCGGTGACGCTGTGTCTGCCCTCCTCCCCTTCCACGACCTTTCTGGTCACCTTGCGGCAGAGATTGGCGATCTCCTTCTCGAGGCCTCTGACGCCGGATTCCCTGGTGTAGTTCTCGATGAGGGCCTTGACCGCCCCCGGAGTGATGGAGATGTCGGAGGACTTGAGCCCGTGCGCCTTGACCTGCTTGGGTATGAGGTACTTTTTGGCGATGTTGAGCTTCTCCTCTTCGGTATAGCCCGAGATCTCCAGGACCTCCATCCTGTCGAGCAGGGGCCTGGGGATGGTCTCGGTGGTATTGGCCGTGGTGATGAACATCACGTTCGAAAGGTCGAAGGGGACCTCGAGATAGTGGTCGACGAACTCCTTGTTCTGCTCGGGATCGAGGACCTCGAGCAGGGCCGAGGCGGGATCGCCCTTGTAGTCGGCCCCTATCTTGTCGACCTCATCGAAGAGGAAGACGGGGTTGTTGCTCTTGCAGTCCCTGATGGCCGTCATGATGCGGCCGGGGATGGCGCCTATGTAGGTCCTCCTGTGGCCGCGTATCTCGGCCTCGTCTCTCACGCCGCCCAGCGACATGTGCACGAACTTGCGTCCGGTGGCGCGGGCGATGGATCTGGCGATGGAGGTCTTGCCCACGCCCGGAGGGCCGACGAGGCAGAGTATGGGGCCCTTCTCGTTTCCGGCGAGGCTCAGGACCGCCAGGTATTCGACGATGCGCTCCTTGACCTTCTCGAGGCCGTAGTGGTCCTCGTCGAGTATCTTCTGCGCGTCGGTGAGCTTGATGTCTTCTTTGGTGGAGCTGTTCCAGGGCAGGTCGAGTATCCACTCCACGTAGCTGCGGATCACGGAAAGGTCCGCGGCGTAGGGAGGCAGCTTCATGGCCCTGTTGATCTCCTTCTCGACCTTCTCGGTCACGGCGGGGCTCAGCTTGAGCTTCTTGAGCTGCTTCTTCCACTCCTCGGCCTCGGACTTTATGTCGTCGTCCTGGCCCAGCTCCTCCTGGATGGTGCGCATCTGCTCCATCAGGTAGTGTTCTCTCTGGGACTTGTTGAGCCTGTTCTGCAGCTTGGTGTTGAGCTGGTCCTCGTATTTGGCGATCTCGGTCTCCCTGACGAGGAATTTGACGACCAGGGTCAGCCTCTTGACGGGATCGAGGGTCATGAGGACCTTCTGGGCGTCCTCGGGGAGCACGTCCATCTGCGAGATGATGTAATCGGCGATGTAGCCGGGCTGATCGTCTCTCTCAAAGCCGCTGAAGCCGTCGTTGGGGAAACGCTGGTGGTCGGCCCTGTACTGGGAATAAAGGCCCGAGGCGGTCCTTATGAGGGCGAGGACGTCGGGCGTCAGGGCGACGTCTTCCTTTTCTTCTATCTTCTGCAGTTCGCAGACGAAATACGGGGTCTCGCGCACCATCTTCTTCACGCGGGCCCTGTACTGACCGGCGACCAGCACTCTGAGCTGCTCGCCCGGCAGCCTTAAGATCCTCTTGATCCTGGCCACGGTGCCCACGGTATAAAGGTCCTTCGCGGTGGGAAGATCCACGGCCGGGTCCTTCTGGTTGGCGAGGAATACGAGGGAATTGCCGTTCATGGCGGCTTCGAGTGCCTGGACGGACTTATCCCTTTCTATGTCGAAACGTATCTCCGTACGGGGAAAAACGCTTATGCCCCTGAGGGCGATGAGCGGCATGGTCTCGGTCTTGATCTCTTCCTTGATCAGTTCTTCTGCCATATATTTTCCTTTCTTTAAGAATCAGTGTCTTTAGGAATCGGTGGCCGCGGCGTCCGGAGCCAGGGTCACGAGGGGCTCTTCCCCGTCGATGACCGCGGCGTTGACCGTCAGCTTTACTATATCCTTTCTGGAGGGGATGTCAAACATGATGTCGGTCATCCTCTGCTCGAGTATGCTGCGAAGACCTCTGGCCCCGGTCTTCTTCTCTATGGCCTTCTCGGCGACTCTTTCGAGGGCGTCGGGAGTGATCTCGAGCTCGACCCCGTCCATCTCGAGCAGGGCCTTGTACTGCTTGAGGAGAGAGTTCTTGGGCTCGC
The DNA here is from genome assembly GCA_016281165.1 of Bacillota bacterium. GTDB lineage: Bacteria > Bacillota > Clostridia > Peptostreptococcales > Anaerovoracaceae > RGIG2707. The sequence continues at coordinate 3,536 of JAEEIC010000192.1, forward strand.
TGATGATGCGGACCAGAGCGTCCTTTGAGAGCTCGTCGAGTATGGCGACGGCCGGGAGCCTGCCTATGAACTCGGGGATGAGGCCGTATTTGAGCAGGTCCTCGGACTGCACGTGGTCGAGGATGTGGGGGTCGTCGTCCCTTACCGAGACCACGTCGGCGTTGAAGCCTATGGTCTTCTCGCCTATGCGCCTCTGGATGATCTTGTCGAGGCCGTCGAAGGCTCCTCCGCAGATGAAGAGCACGTTGGTGGTGTCGAACTGGATGAACTCCTGCATGGGGTGCTTGCGCCCGCCCTGGGGAGGAACGTTGGCCACCGTGCCCTCGAGTATCTTCAGCAGGGCCTGCTGCACGCCCTCGCCGGATACGTCTCTGGTGATGGAGACGTTCTCGGACTTCTTGGCGATCTTGTCGATCTCGTCGACGTAGATGATGCCCTTCTGGGCCTTCTCGATGTCGAAATCGGCGGCCTGCAGGAGCTTGAGCAGTATGTTCTCCACGTCCTCGCCCACGTAGCCGGCCTCGGTCAGCACCGTGGCGTCGGCGATGGCGAAGGGCACGTGAAGGGATCTTGCCAGGGTCTGGGCAAGAAGGGTCTTGCCCGAGCCGGTGGGTCCGATCATGATGATATTGCTCTTCTGTATCTCGACTTCTTCTTTCTGCTGCGATTTGGGGAGCTTCTTCATCTGCTCCGCCCTTCTGATCCTCTTGTAATGATTGTAGACGGCGACGGCCAGTATCTTCTTGGCCTTATCCTGTTCGATGACGTAATCGGAAAGGGCCGCCACTATGTCGCGGGGAGTCGGGAGCTCGGAGCTCTCCGTCAGGGGCTCCTGACCGGGCTGCTCTTCAGATGTGAAGATCTGCATGGCGGTCTCCACGCAGTTTTTGCAGATATAGACGTCGGGGCCCGCTATGAGCCTCTCTCCCTCCTCGGGAGGCGCTCCGCAGAAGGAGCATACCAGATTCTTCTGTCTGTCGTACTTTGCCATAAACTATCTCTTCTCCACAAGCTTGTCGGCAAGGCCGTAGGCCACGGCCTGGGCCGCGTCCATGTAATTGTCCCTGTCGGTATCGCGGGCTATGACCTCGAGGGGCTGGCCGGTCTTCTCGGACAGTATCCTGTTGAGGTCCTCTCTCTTCTTGAGTATGTGTTCGGTATGGATGCGCATGTCCTCGGCCTGGCCCTGCATGCCGCCCAGGGGCTGGTGTATCATGACCTCGGCGTTGGGGAGCACATAGCGCTTGCCTTTGGCGCCGGAAGCGAGGAGCACGGCCGCCATCGACGCCGCCATGCCCACGCATATGGTCGAGACGTCGGGCTTTATATACTGCATGGTATCGTATATGGCCAGCCCGGAGCTTATGACGCCGCCGGGGCTGTTGATGTAAAGGCTGATGTCCTTATCGGGGTCCTCAGACTCCAGAAAGAGCAGCTGGGCGACGATGAGGTTGGCGCTCATGTCGTTGATCTCGCCCTCAAGGAAGACTATGCGGTCCTTGAGCAGCCTCGAATATATATCATAGGCGCGTTCGCCTCTTGCGGTCTGTTCCACTACCATGGGCACGAGATTCATTCTTACACCTCTTTCTCAATTAAAACTACGGCGGAACATGATCATGCTCCGCCGGAACGCGACATCCGCGCTGCAGTCATCAGTTTTCGGACTTCTCTTCAGCTTCGGTCTTCTCCGCGGCCGCTTCCTGCGCGGGAGCCTCCTTCATGGGGAGCTCCTCAACGTCGGTGAGGACTGCGTTCGCGTAGATGAGATCTATAGCCTTCCTGTTCCTTACGTCCTGCTTAACGTAGTCGATCTGACCCTCCAGGGCCTTCCTGAGGTCCTCGGTGGTCATTCCGTACATGGCGGCCATATTGTTCAGTTCTGTTTCGAGCTCTTCGTCGCTGACGGTGATGCCTTCGGCGTCGGCGATGCTCTTGACGATGAGCCTGGTCTTGACCCTCTTCTCGGCGTCGGGCTTCATCTCAGCCACGAGCTCGTCTCTGGTCTTCTTGAGGATGCTGGTATACATCTCCATGGAGATGCCCTGCTGCGCCATATTCTGCTCCATCTCGGAGAACATGGCCTGAGCCTCGTCGTCGATCATGACCTGGGGAACGTCGATGGGATTGGCCTCGTAGACCTTGTCCATGACGGCGTTCTTGCCGGCGTACTCGGCGGCGTTCTTCGCGGATTCCTCGAGCTTGGTCCTGATGTCGGCCTTGAGCTCGTCAAGGGTGTCGAACTCGCTGTAATCCTTGGCGAAATCATCGTTGAGCTCGGGGAGCTCCTCGGTCTTGACTTCGTGAACGGTGCAGTGGAAGACGGCTTCCTTGCCTGCCAGGTTCTCGGCGTGATATTCAGCGGGGAAGGTCACGTTGACGTCCTTCTTCTCGCCGGCGCTGACGCCCGCCAGCTGCTCTTCGAATCCGGGGATGAAGGTGCCGGAGCCGAGCTTTAAGGACTGGCCCTCGGCGGTGCCGCCCTCGAACTGCTCCTCGCCCACGAAACCGGCGTAGTCGAGTATCACGGTATCGCCCATCTCGGCCGGCCTTTCGGCGACCACGAGGCGGGAATTGCGGCTCTGCTGGGAAGCGAGCTCATTGTCGACGTCGGCGTCGGTGATCTTCTTCACGAATCTGTCGGCCTTGACGCCCATGTAATCCTTCGCGGTCACGACGGGAGCCACGGGAACGGTCACGGTCACGGTGAAGCCCTTGCCCTTTTCGAACTTCTCATCGCCGAAATCGATGGAGGGGAAGGCGATAGGCTCCAGATCGAGCTCCTTGACAGCCTCGGGATAAGCCCCGTTGATCAGATTGTCGATGGCGTCATTGAAGAACACGCCCTCGCCGTATCTCTTCTCGATGATGCTCCTGGGAGCCTTGCCCTTGCGGAAGCCGGGCACGGTTATATTTTTTCTCTGCTCCTGGAAGACCTTGTTGGTCTCGGCGTCGAATTCCTCGCCGGTAAAGGTAAGAGTGAACTTTGCTTCGTTGTTTTCCTTGCTAACTAATGCGGCAGACATATTTTCCTCCTGTTGCGTCTTATTCAACACAATTATTTATAATATCACAAAAGCCTTTACTCTTCAAGAGAGAGCATGGCCAGGCCTCTGGCCAGCTTTGAAGTGTTCTCGGGCTGAAGACCGTATTTTTCGAGTATCATCGCGCCCAGGGCGGTGAGATCCTCGGTCTCGCCGAGGTAGAGCTCAAGTTCCAGCTCCAGTATGGGAGCGTCGCCGGCGTCGGTGATGATATTGCCGGTATCGACGGCCATCTCTATGGTGCTCTCGCCGTAGTGGACCTTCATGCGGCGGCGCAGGAAGCGGGTCTCGAGCAGGTTGACGAAGGGGCGTCCGCCCACCAGATCCATGAGCCTTCTGCCGTCCTCGCTCTCCTTGAACATGTCGACGGGAGGCTGGATGAAGATCTCTTCCCCGCTCACGGGGACGTTGATCTCGCCCCTCTCGTGCAGGCCGTTCTCGGCCTTACCGCCCCACTTGAGGGTGGCGAAGGAGATGTCTCCCTCGGCCCTGACGCGCACGGCCACGTTGTTTTTGGACAGCACGCGGTCTTCGGTATCGAAATATACCGCCTTCATCACCACCTTCTCGGCGGTCGAATTGTCCGTATAGGGTGACAGAAAGGCTTCTTCCCAGATGGCGTCCGCGGTCTCTCTGTCGGGTATGCTGTATTTCAGTTCTGTTTCCATAAAAATCTCCGTCTGAACAAAAGCATGCGCAGTATATTACCATGACAGGAAAGCAAATGCAAGCATTAAAAGCTTCGGGGCAGTCAAAAACCGGCATCCCGGGGGATGCCGGCCTGAAACTCATTTGCCGGGGAAGGCTATTTGCCCCTCAATATCAAGCGGCGCCGCTCAGACCTTTTCGCTTCCACCGTTCTGGTGGCGATGATGTCCGCGCCCAGGCCCAGGACGTCGGAGACCAGGACCTGGCCCCTTGCCACCGGAGCCTGGACCTTGAGCTCCTTTATGGCCCTGACCACGTCGAACATGCGTTTTTTTGACACCGGGGCGCTGGTCCTCACGCTCACGAGAGGCATGACGCCCCCCTCCACGAGGACAGACGAGGTCACCGAGCGCATGGGGTCGGTGATCATGCTCTCGGCGTATCTATACCCCCTTTGGCAGCGGTTGCCGCTGCAGCTTATCATGGTCTCGCCCTCGTATTCGACCGAGAGCTCGCAGCCGTTGGGGCAGACGATGCAGATATACTCACTCTTCAATTTTCGCCACCACCTTTACCGGGGAACCGCCGGTCAGTCTGCCGGCCTCTATCTCCATGTGCACCATCACGGCGGGCACTGCCTTCTTCATCTTTATTGAGGCGACCGTCTGCCCGTCCTGCAGGGCCTCGAAGCAGACGTTTTTGAGCGGCCTTGAAGGCCGGAAGGATACCGTCACGTCCTTCGTGCCGCTGATCTTTTTGGGGACCGTATACCTCACCCCGTCTCCCGGCTCGAGCGTTATGCCGCAGGGCTCAAGCCCCTTCTCAAGATACTCAGCCACGGGTCCCGCCAGGGATTCAGCCTCCAACGAGACGAAATCGACCAGATCGTGGACCTGCAGCACGTTGCCGCAGGCGAAGACGCCGGGAACGCTCGTCTGGCAGTTCTCGTCGGTCACCGGCCCTCTGGTGAGAGGATCGAGGACCACGCCCGCCTGAAGAGAGAGCTCGTTCTCTGGTATCAGGCCGACCGAGAGTATCAGGGTATCGCAGGGCCAGATCTTCTCTGTGCCCGGTATGGGCCGCATCTTCTCGTCGACCTCGCTGACCGTGACCGATTCCAGCCTCTTCCTGCCGTTGATGCGGGTCACGGTGTGGCTGAGATAAAGGGGGATGCCGAAGTCGTTGAGGCACTGCTCGATGTTGCGGGGAAGGCCGCTGGGGTAAGGCAGGATCTCAAAGACCGCCTCGACCTTCGCTCCCTCGAGGGTGAGCCTTCTCGCCATTATCATGCCGATGTCGCCGGAGCCCAGGATGACGGCCCTCTTTCCTATCATCAGGTTCTGCTTGTTGATGTAGGCCTGGGCGACGCCGGCGGTGAAGACGCCGGAAGGCCTGTCGCCCGGTATGGACATGGCCCCTCTGGGCCTCTCGCGGCAGCCCATGGTCAGTATGACGGCGCCTGCCTCTATCTCGAGCAGGCCTTCTCTCGTCGAAGCGGTGACCAGCTTTTCGGGGCTGAGGCCGATGACCATGCAGTCGGTCAGGTATTCGATGCCCAGCTCCTCCACCCTGTCGATGAAGCGGGCGGCGTATTCGGGGCCCGAGAGCGCTTCCCCGAAGCGCGTGAGCCCGAAGCCGTCGTGTATGCACTGGTTGAGTATGCCGCCCAGGCGGGGCTCCCTTTCGAGGATGAGGATGTCTTCCACGCCCTTTTCCCTGATCGCGATGGCGGCGGCAAGGCCGGCGGGCCCTCCGCCGATGACGACGGCCTTTTTGCGCAGTCTTCTGATCATGGTCTGACCTTTCCCGTAAACACGTAAGCTCCGGTCTTGTTGTAACGTATCTCTTCGGGCTCAAGGCCCTTCTCCTGCATCAGCAGCTCGGCGACCCTCATCTGGCAGTAGCCTCCCTGGCAGCGGCCCATCATGGCGCGGCAGCGGTATTTGACGCCCGTCATGGTGGAGACGCCCAGAGGGTTCCTCACGGCGGCCAGGACCTCGGCCCTGGTCACGGTCTCGCAGCGGCAGATGATCTCGCCGTAATCGGGATCGGAGGCGATGAGGGCGGCCTGTTCCTCGGGAGTCTTGTCCCTGAAGCTCACTATGCCCTTTCTGTAAGGGTCGAAGGAGGGATCGGGGACCAGCTCCAGGACCTCGGAGAGCAGCCTCACGGTCTCTCTCGCTATCGGCAGGGCGCTGGTGAGGCCGGGCGACTCGATGCCGATGAGGACGACGGCCCTGGGGGCTTCCTCTCTTCTCTCGATCACGAAATCGTGGTAGCCGCCCTGCTCTTTGGAGGCCAGCTTGGGCCTGATGCCGGTGAAGTTCCTGATGAACATGTCCCTCTTGATGTGGGGGAAGATGCGGCCTCCGTCCGCGAGCAGCATCTCCATGACGTCCTTTTCGGCGGCGTAGTCGTCGGGATCGTCGATGTACTCGTTGCTGGGACCGATGAAGACGTTGCCCTCAAGGGAAGGCGTGATGTGTATGCCGAGGCCTCCCGCTTTGGGGTTGGGCACCGGATAGGCCGGGATGGAGAGGAGCTCGCCCACCCTTCTGTCCAGCACGTAGTACTCGCCCTTGCAGGGGTATATCGTATACTCGTCTATGCCCAGCATACGCGCGATCCTGTCGGCGCCAAGACCCGCGCTGTTGACCAGGAAGCGGGCCTTGAAGGTCTTTTCACCGGACTTTACGGTATATATATTACCGTCATCCTCTATCGCGGTGACTTCTGTGTCGAAGAAGAACTCCGCCCCGTTCTTATGGGCGTTCTCCGCCAGCGCCACCGTGTATATGAAGGGGTTCAGTATGGCCGTGGTCGGGGACCACATGGCGAACTCGCCCTCCACATAGGGGAGCTTCTCTTTTATGAAGGCCCTGTCCACTATCTCAAGGCCGGGGACCCCGTTGGCGTCGCCCTGGGCCTTGAGCTTCTCGAGGGCCTTCCTGTCGTCTTCGTTGAAGCCGACGACCAGCTTGCCGGTGCGCTTATAGGGGATGTCGAGCTCCGCGGCCAGCTGGTCGAAGCCCGCGTTGCCCTCAACGCAGTATTTAGCCATCTTCGTGCCCGGCTTGTTGTTGAAGCCCGCGTGCAGCACCCCGGAATTCCTCGCGCTGGTGCCGCAGCAGACGTCGGGAGCCTTCTCCAGGACCGCGATATCCAGCCTGTAGCGGCTGAGCTCCCTGGCAATG
>JAEEIC010000193.1 GCA_016281165.1 Bacillota bacterium
AGACGCTGAGCTTATCGCCACCTGGGCCAGGGCCGATGTAGAGTACTGCCAGAGGGCAGGCATCATCGAGGGCAAGTCGGACGGCATATTCGATCCCAAAGCGGGAGCGACCCGCGCTGAGAACGCGACTGTGATGAAACGCATGATAGAAGCGATAATAAGAAGTCTGAGATAGTATCAAAGTACGATAAAAAAGGCGTCCGGCATGAGCCGGGCGCCTTTTGACGTCTCTTCACTGTTCTTTTTCGCTCTTATCAGGGGACCTGAACAGGAGCTTTTTGACGATGTCGAAGACCTGATCCGCAGAGAGATCTTCGGAGACCTTGCTCAGGCTCTGGCCGAAGGATTCCAGCAGCTTCGGAGAGTATTTGCCGTAGAGCTTCTCGGTCTCGACCAGCCAGTCGGTCTTCTCCGGGTCTATCTTTCCGAGGAAGACGCCCTCGGTGATCTCCTCGCATACCGCTCCCATTATGAGGGTGATGATGGCGGCGACTGCCCCGTTCAGCAGCACTCCCGCCGCCGCCAGCGCCGGTATGGCCTTGAGATAGTTCAGGGCGTTCTTCGCCACCAGGGTGACGGCCCCGGCTCTCAGGAGGTTCCTCGCGATCTCGTCCGCCACCGCACCGCCCTTAAGGCCGAAGATGGCGGAGATCTTTTTTATCATCCTGCTCTGCAGGGGCACCAGTATGGCGGCGTCCGGCACGGGAACCGGCACCATGCCAACTATCCCCGCCGCGGCGGAGCTCGCCGCGATGAGGCTGTAGGCCATGCCGCGCTTGATCTTCGCGTCCAGCTGCCTGGCGCCTGCTCTGGCGCTCGCGAGGCCCTCGGGACCGTGCTTCAAAGTGCTCTCGACCAGAAGATCGAGGCCCACCGGCTGCACTATGCTGTCTTCGCTCACCGGATAGGCCCTGGCGACCACGGGGATCACGTCCTTGATATTCAGGTCTTTTGCGTGCTTATACCTGCGGAGGGCTTCCTTTATGACGGCGACGTTCTCCTCGGTCTCGGGAGCGGAATATGATTTGGTTATCACGACGATGACGGGGATGCCCTTCCACATGCCGCACACGTCCCTCACATAGTCGAGCACCTCGGGATCGAGCCTCCTCACCGTGCCGTCCACGCAGAGCCAGATCATGTGCATGAGCTCCTCGGCGGAGCGCTCCTTCACGCTGGCCTTTATGAAGCTCTTGAGGTCCTTTCTGATCCTTCTCTGCTGCCTTTTCGCGAACTCGAAGCCCACGGTGTCTATCATGCGTATGGGGATGTCGTCCTTCTGATAGACCCTTATCCTGTCGGTCACGGCCCGCCACTCGCCGGTCTGGGCGTACTCGTCGCAGAGGACCGCGTTTATGAGGGTGCTCTTGCCGGCTCCGGAGGTCCCCAGAAGGAGGACGTTTATCTTGCCGTCCCGAAGGTCGAAGATCTTCTCATAATCGGGCAGTTTGTTTTTTTCAGCCCTGCTCTGTCTGCTCATATCTGCCTTGAAGCCTCCTCATTCGATGCCCTGCTGGCGGCACCAGATGTCCATGACCAGCTTTACGGGCAGGAACTTCACCAACCTCACTTGGCGGCGCACGGGCGAGCCGAGGATCGAGACCGTCTTCTTCTTCGCCAGGTCCTTCACGGCCTGCTTGGCGACCTCGGAAGCCTCATACCAGCGGTCGACGTAGCGCATGTACTTGTCATGATCGGCTGTCCGCTGGAACTCGGTCTTTATCCAGCCGGGGCAGACGCACATCACGTGTATGCCGTCCTTTTTGAGCTCGCGGCCCAAAGCCCTGGAAAAATTCAGCACATAGCTCTTGCTCGCCCCGTAGACCGCCTGCCAGGGCACCGGCTGCCAGGCCGAGTTCGATCCCAGATTTATAATGGCCGAGCCCTCGCGCATATAGGGAAGACTGGCATGGCACATCGCGGTGAGAGCGAGGTCGTTGAGCCTGACGCTCTCTATGAGCTTTTCCGCTTCCCTGTCCCGGAAGGGGCCGAAATACCCGCAGCCGGCGGCGTTGACCAGAAGGGTTATCTCGGGCTTTTCGGCCTCAAGAAGGGCCCTGTATCCGTCAAAGCTCTCTTCTTTCGTCAGATCGAGGCTCAGGGGCCTCACCCTCGCCCGGCAGAGATCCCTTAATTCTTCGAGCCTTTCTTTTCTTCTCGCGATGACCCAGATCTCGTCAAGATCAATAGCTTTATCGAAAGCCGGGACCATCTCTCTTCCTATGCCGGCGGACGCGCCGGTCATGACCGCGATCTTCATCGATGCCTCCTTCGGGGCCAACAGCCCGCTGTAACTGCATTATATCACATCGGCGGGCAGGCAAGGGGATAACAGGCTGTTTTCCGCCCGTCCGCGTTTTACGGCCGCGTCGGGGCCTGAGCAAAGCTTTCAGCGGAGGGAGCAGTGGCACTTTCCCTTTGATCGCCATTCAAGAGTACTTTAACGATATAGGCGGATATGATAAAATATCATAAATATATCCATCAGAAGACAGACGGGGTAGTTCTATGAATTCGATCTGGCCACTGGTCATGATAACGTTCATCGCCGGAGTAGGGGGAACGGGCCTGGGAGGTGCGGTCTCCTGCATGTTCCGCAAAGACTCGGATAAGACCGTGAGCCTTCTGCTGTCTTTCGCGGCGGGGGTCATGACGGCCGTCGTATGCTTTGACCTTTTGACGGAGGCGCTGAACGCGGAGACAGACACTTCGCCCCTGCTGCTGGTAGTCTGCGGCATCACGGCCGGTTTCGCGCTCATCGCGCTGCTCAACGCCCTGATCGACAGGGCGACCAACCACGAGGTCGCCCATATAGACGAGAACCACCCGCGCACCGCCGACTCCCTCGAAGAGCTCACCCACGCCAACCATCTGCAGGAGCACAGGGAAGGGCGCCAGCCCCGGAGCGGCCTTTTCATCGCGGGCCTCGTGATGGCGGCCGCCATCGCCCTGCACAACGTGCCTGAGGGCATGGTGATAGGCGCTTCCTTCGCCAGGACGGCGGAGAACGTCTTCTCAAACAGGGGAGGGCTCGTCATGGCCCTGGTGATCGGCCTGCATAATATCCCCGAGGGGATGGCCGTCTCCGTGCCGCTGATATCGGGCGGCATGAAGAAGATCAGCGCCGTGGGCGTGACGGCGCTCTCAGGCGCTCCGACCATACTCGGCGCCGTGCTGGGCTTTCTCATCGGCACCATCAGTCCGACCGCTCTCGTGCTGTCGCTGAGCTTCGCCTCCGGCGCCATGCTCTACGTCGTTTTCGGCGAGCTGCTCCCCGAATCCATACTCATGTGGCGTTCCAAGCTGCCCGCGGCAGCGGTGCTGCTGGGCATGCTGACGGGACTGATCATAATATATTGCTAGGCATGGCCTGCGCGAAGTGAAAGGACCGCGTTTACCGTCAGGGAACAGCAAATGGAAGATATAAGGATACTCATATCGGGGGACAGGGCGGTCTCCGTGCAGATGGGCTCTGTGATCAACCGGGAGATAAACCGCAGGGTGCTCATGCTCAAGGCTGAGCTGGAAAAATACCCCATAGAAGGCGTGACGGAGACCGTGCCCGCGTATTCAAGCCTCATGGTGCACTACCGCCCCGAGGTGATAAGGTATAGGGAGCTTTCGGACGAGATCCGCAAAAGATCCCTGACCATGGGCGGGATCGCAGAAGAGAAAAAGAGGATCGTCGAGATACCCGTATGTTACGGCGGCGAATTCGGTCCCGATCTTGAGTACTGCGCCGAACTGGAACACACGACGCCGGAAGAGATCATCAGGAAGCACACACAGCACGACCACTACGTATATATGCTGGGATTCGCCCCGGGCCAGCCTTATTCGGCGCGGTTCGAGGAGCCTTACGGCTTCAAGCGCAGGGAAACGGCCAGGCTCTCGGCGCCGGCCGGCTCCGCGGTCGTGCAGCAGGATCTTTCGGATATAATCCCCTTCGACCAGCCCTGCGGCTGGAACATCATCGGGCGGACGCCCTGCGAGATCTGCGATTATACAAGGGAGGAACCTTTCCTGCTGCGTGCCGGCGACTGGATCAGGCACCGGTCGGTCTCTCCCGAGGAATACCGCGAGATAAGAAGACAGGTCCGGGCTAAAGAGTGGAAGCCTGTCGTCATAGAGTGAAGGAGGACGCCATGGGAATACTGGTCATCGACCCGGGCCTGCTCACCACCGTCCAGGACGGAGGCAGGTTCGGATTCCAGCAGTACGGCGTGACGCCTTCCGGCCCCATGGATGAAAGGGCCTTTGCTCTGGCCAACCTGCTCACCGGCAACGCGGAGGGCATGGCAGAGCTGGAAATGACTCTTTACGGCGGGCGATACCTTTTCGATGCCGATGCGGTCATAGCGCTTACGGGCGCGGATATGAAGCCCCTGCTCAACGGAGAGGTGTTCCCCATGTACAGGGCGGTGAGCGTAAAAGCAGGCGATGAACTGGCCCTGGGCTTTGCGCAGTCGGGCTGCAGGGCATATCTGTCTGTTGCCGGCGGGATGGATATAAGCCCGGTGATGGGCTCCGCGTCGACTCTCACGGGGAAGCATCTCGGGGGGATCGAAGGAAGAAAGCTGCAGAAGAACGACCGCATAGCATTCGCTGCGTCGATATCTGAGCTGCCCAGCCAGGATAAAATGGTCCTGCCCCGGGAGGTATATCCCGCAAAAGAGGCCGTCCTGCGGGTGGTCGCCGGTCCTCAGGATGACTCATTCTCAAGGGAAGAGTTCAGGAAGTTCTTCTGGTACAGCGCGGTCATAACGGATGAGAACGACAGGCAGGGCTGCAGGCTGAAGCTTGAGAGACCCATAAAACATATAGGCGACGGCAATATCATAAGCGACGGGATCGCTTTCGGCTCCATCCAGATCCCGCCCAACGGGCAGCCTATCATCATGATGGCAGACCGCCAGACCACGGGAGGCTATCCCAAGATAGGCACGGTGATCTCGGTGGATCTTTCCAAGCTGGCGCAGGCGAGGCCGGGAATGAGGCTGAGATTCATCAGGGTGAGCATAGAGCTTGCCCAGGAACTTTATCTGAAGGAGCTTCGGGAGCGCATCAGAATAAAAGAAAGCTTTCATTAGGCCATCACAGGATCAGCGTTAAATAAAAGCCCTGAGACCATTGAGATCTCAGGGCTTTTGCTTGGTGCGCCAGGCGGGACTCGAACCCACAACCTACTGATTCGTAGTCAGGCACTCTATCCGTTGAGCTACTGGCGCACGTCAGGCACTCAAATAATATACTCCCTGAGACGCGGTTTGTAAAGCACTATTTAAAAAAGTGTGGAAATAATCGCGGCGCTGAGGGCGTTGCACTCTCTGTAGTTGATATCGCCGTCCTCGGAGAGCAGCAGGAAGCCTTCGTGAAAGCCGGGAAGCTCCGAAAAGCGCGCGGGATCGGCAGGAAGGCGCTCAAGATCCGCGAAGACCAGCCCTTCGTTCTTTTCCGCGGCGACGTTCAGACTGATGATACCGTCCTCCGAGGAGTATTCGAGCCTGTAGCCGTCGCCGAAGAAGCTGGCGGGAAGGGCGCCGGGGGCAGTCTTCGCCTTAAGGCTCAGCCCCGCGTTCGTGAGCCTGGCCGGGCCCAGTATCGCCCTGTTCCCTCCGGGATACAGCGAGGAGAAGCCGCTCTCGAAAGCGATCTGATGCCAGGGCAGGAAGTTGATCGCGTCGGCGACGCGGGAGAGCTGCCTCACGTCGTCCGCGTTGTGCAGCAGTATGGTCTCCTTCGCCTTTTCGTCCCCGAGGCTCAGAAATCTCGTGTAAAGGCTTATGCACTCGGCCCCGTCTATCTCGTCGGTCCTCTTTTCCGAAAGGCCCAGGACCTCTTCCACGGCCTTCTGGCGCAGGCTGGGCAGGGACTCGGCCAGGGGCCAGTAACGCCTCAGCCACTGGTAGAGGTCTATGCTCCAAAAGAGCGGCAGGGCAGAGGCCGCGCGGCAGACCTTGGCCCGGTAGAGCAGGAAGGGCAGGTCGAAGCGCCTGCCGTTGTAGGTGATCACGGCGTCGTACTCCGCCAGCTTGTCCACGGTCTTTTGGACCGTGATCTTTTCCAGAAGGGGGGAGTCGCTGAAGAACTGGGTCGTCTCTCCGGTCAGGGGATCATGGAACGAGGCGCTTATGAGCATGTCTTTCGAGGGCATGAGGCCGGTGGTCTCGATGTCGAAGACGCAGTATCGGTGGTCTTTAAGGTAGGGATCGTGTCTCATGATACTATTTTACTACCCCGGAGCCCGCGGGGCAAGAGATGACGGGCAGGCGCGAAGACAGGCTTTTACGCAAAAAACAAAACAAACTGCAGGGGAGCAGTTTGCTTTGTTCAAAAGGGGTATTGGGATTAGAGATTTAGAGGCTAACAGGGGAGATAGCCTCAAGAGAATAATAACAGGGACGCACCGTATTTTCAAGTGCCGCGGGGAAAATTTTAGGGCAAAAAGCGAGCTTTTTGTATAGACAAACGCCGCCGCAAAGTTTAATATTTAATCAAGTTTACATAAGGAGTATATCGTAAAAGCCATGATCCCCATTGAGAAAACGATCAGAAAAGAAACAGTCCTCACCACCCCCATCTTCACGATGGTAAAGCATACCGTCCTCACCGGGCACGGGGCCGAGAAGACCCGCTACGTCATCGAGCACAGGGGTGCCGCCGCCATCGCGGCCCTTACCAAAGAGGGCAAGCTCCTCATGGTGCGCCAGTACAGGAAGGCCCTCGACCAGGTGGTCTGGGAGATACCGGCGGGCTCTGTCGATCCCGGCGAGGAGCCCCGCGAATTCACGGGCAAGAGCGGCATGAAGGGCGTCTGGCTCTCCGTCGCCAAAAGGGAACTGAAGGAAGAGACCGGCTGGGAGGGCGAGAACTG
>JAEEIC010000194.1 GCA_016281165.1 Bacillota bacterium
CTTTTGCCCTCCATGGTGACGACGGCGTCCTGCCGCGATTCGAGGGCGTGGAAATAGGGGTAGATGCCGAGCTCTCTCGACTTTGTCGCGTTCTCGTTGACGACGCATTTCTTGAAAATGTCCATAAAGACCTCCTTTCGGAGCATTCTGTGCGGCCTGACGCCGGGGCGAAGATCAGCCCCTCTCCGGCGGACCTCAGCTGAGAGTCCGCCTCGCGAGACCTTAGGACCGCGTGGATGCCCGCCTTCAGCATAGCACTTAAGGGGGAATGTATAAAGCGTTAACTTCGGTGTGAAATAAAATGCCGCCCCGAAGGGCGGCAAAGAGTCTGTTATTTATTACAGGAAGAGCCCGCCGGGGCAATGAGCCTCCGCGCCGGCCGGGGTCTTAGCCTTTAGCGCCGGCCTTATTTCTGCTGCTCCTCCGCCGGCTCGTCGAAGCGTTCCCTGGCGTTGAAGGCCTTCCTGATCACGGAATAATTGCCGAAGACCGTGAGCTTGTCTCCCTCCTCGAACACCGTGTCGGCGTCGGCGGGGACGGGCGGCTTTCCCTTGTGCTCCACCAGCATGACCAGTATGTTCTGCTCTGACTTGAGCCGCGACTCGGCCAGGCTCAGGCCCCTGTACTGCTCGGGGATGAAATGCAGATAGACCTGCACGATCGAGCCGTTGCCGATGGAATCGATGACCATCGCCGAATTGACGACGCTGCCGTAGGCGATCTTTCCCGCCAGGGTCTCCATCATCCTGTCCCCCCAGGAGCGCACCGCGGGCACCCTCATGAAGACGAAGATGAGGGCGACCACCGAGAGCGGCATCAGTATGCCGAGGATGAAGCTCTTGATCTGCGCTTCCTTGGAGGAGAGGAAGACGTTGATGAAGGCGGAGACTATGGTTATGTTGAAGACGTAGCCGAAGAGCATGGTGATGCGGGCGAGCCTTCTGCGGGCCCTGGTCGAGAGGAAGCTCTCGCTCTCTTTGGTGGTGAAGCCGCAGCCTGTGAGCAGTGAGGTCACCTGAAAGCGGGCCCTTTCCGAGGGCAGGCCGGTAAAGCGGAACATCATGGTGAAGAATTCCGACATTATCCAGTAGAGCAGTATGGTGAGGGAAAAGAGGGAGAAGGCGGCGTAGAGGTTCATTTTCGGCCCTTTCGCGGACAGCGCCCGTCATCGGCGGAGCCGCATCGTGCGGTTTGTCTTTATGGATAGATTATAGACAAAGAAAGACCCTCTGTAAAGATGAGCAGAGGGCCGGGGCTGCCGGGGATATGTATGGCCGGGGTGAAGCCGCGGGAGCGGGGAGGCGTTTTGACCGTAGGCATCGGGGCCGCTGTTCTGCAGGCGGATCGCCCAAAAGCGTTCAGACCGGCATCCCGGGATCTGTCTTGCCCGGATGCTTCAGGACCGGCGATCCGGGAAACGCTTCGTCTTCAGGTCTTCCTCTCTGCGGGGCGTCAATGCGGAACGAATGTTATATAACAACCGTTCGCGCCTGATATCTCAAGGCTTTCCGCGCTCCGGGCCTCAATGCCCTATTCCTGAGCGCTGCCGAAGACAGCCTTCCTGCGGCCGTTCAGGGCGTAGTAAAGGATCAGTCCCAGTCCCGTGCACGAGAGCAGCTCGCCCGCGCACACCGACGCGATCATGAAGGGGATGGGAAGCTCCACCCCGTAGGCGTATCTGAGCACGAAGGGCACGATGAGGGAATTCGCGAGCACGGGGGGAAGGGTCGCGATCCAGGGCCTGGAAAAGCGCAGCTTTCTGGTGAAGATGGCGCCGATCAGGGTCGCGAGGCTGCCGAAGACGACGTCGGGCAGGACCGCGCCGCCCAGAAGGTTGCCGAGGAAACAGCCGATGAAGAGTCCGGGGACCGCCGCCGGCGTGAACAGGGGCAGTACGGTCAGGGCTTCCGCCACTCTCAGCTGCACCTCGCCGAAGGATATCGGCGCGAAGATGAAGGTCAGGGCGATGTAGAGCGCGGCGATGAGCCCGGCCCGGGCCAGAAACCCGGTCTTGTTGTCTTTCATTATTTGATTTCTCCTTAGTTTTGTTTTACGTGAGGATGGTCTCGAACTCACGGATAGTCCGCCGCCCCGCGCTTTGCGGGCCGAGCGGCCACTCAATATACCACGCGGGCTTAAGAAATGCAAATAAAAAGCGGCGTCAGCCCGGTATATCTGTCTCCCCTTCGTATACAGTCACCGCGGGGCCGGTCATTCTGACGTCCCCCCCGGGGCTCACGCTTATCTCGAGGGTCCCTCCGTCGAGCTCCACGAGGATGGGAGCCCCGGCCCGGCAAAAGCCTTTGCGGACCGCCGCCGCGGCGCTCGCGCAGGCGCCCGTCCCGCAGGCCATGGTGACGCCGCTGCCTCTCTCCCAGACCCTCATGCGCAGCCGGTCTTCGCCCAGGACCTGTACGAACTCGGTATTGACTCCCTCCGGAAAGAGGGGATGCTTTTCGATCAGGGGGCCGAGGGTCAGAAGCGGCGCTTTCTCGATCTCATCAACGAAGATCACGAAATGGGGATTCCCGACCGAAACGGGAGTGCCGCGCAGCTCCGCGCCGCCGGCTCTGAGCGTGAGCTCCTCCCCGGTCTCGGCCCGCCCCATGCCGACGGAGACCCTCGCGGCCCCGCCCGTGTCCGGATCTATTATGAGCTCGAGCTCCTTTATGCCCGAGAGGGTCTCGACTGTAAGACGGGTCTTGTCCGTGAGGCCCTTGTCGTAGGCGTATTTAGCGACGCAGCGTATCCCGTTGCCGCACATCCTGCCCTCGCTGCCGTCGGCGTTGAACATGCGCATCTTAAGATCCGCGCAGCCGGAGGGCGAGATGAAGATGAGCCCGTCCGAGCCCACGCCGAAATGGCGGTCCGAGAGCCTTTTGGCGAGCTCTGCCGCGTTATCGGGGGCCTCGCCATAGACGTAGATATAATCGTTTCCCAGGCCCTGCATCTTGGTGAAGCGCATAAGAGCCTCCTTTTGTCAGGACTGCCGCCCGGTGATGACGGTCTCGCTCACCGGCACTCTGTCGATGCTGCCGCTCCATTCGACGGTGACGGGACCGCCGTTGTAATTGTAGAGCGTCACGCGCACGAGGCCGTTCGGGTAGACCTTGAGCACGTATGGGAAGGGGAAGAGCACGTCGTCGTCGATCGTCGAGGTCGCGGGAGCCGAGAACACCGTGTCAGCCGTGGCGCTGCCCTTGACGCTGTGCCCGCCGGAGCTCATGCCCGACTGGCCGTGTCCCGACCAGAAGAGCCTGCCGCCGGAGATCTTCATGTAGGTGCCCATATC
Source organism: Bacillota bacterium (assembly GCA_016281165.1). Lineage (GTDB taxonomy): Bacteria > Bacillota > Clostridia > Peptostreptococcales > Anaerovoracaceae > RGIG2707. The sequence continues at coordinate 3,293 of JAEEIC010000194.1, forward strand.
GCCCTCGGTCATGCGGTAATCCCAGTCGTGCCAGATGCCCGTGGGAGCCAAAGAGGAAGCCCCGGCGTCAGCCCTGGCGTCCCCGCTGCTCTTTATGCTCCCGAGCAGGGCGTTCACGAGGCTGTTTGCCAGCTCCTCCCCGGCCCTGGCCGCCGCGTCTTTGGCCGGATCGCCCGTTTGGGGCCGTCCCGCCGCGCTGTCGCCCGCGCTGATGACGTTGTTCCCGCCGTTCACGTAGTAGGAGAGGAACTCATCCTCGTCCTCCCGGCAGTATTCGCTGAGCTTCATCACGAAGCGATCGTTCCTGAACCAGCCTTCGACGTCCTCGCTGCTGCGGAAGCCCAGTATGGCCAGCATGGTCTTGACCCCGCCGATCTCGCCCTTGAAGCGGAACGACATCTCGCCCCTGTATATCCCGTAAGCCGTCGGGCCCACGTGGGAGCAGTTGAGATCCAGGGTATAGTCGACCTTTATCAGCCCCGCCATGCTGAGGCTCGTCGTGCCTCCCGCCTGTATGGTCCAGACGAAGCCCTCGTTCCTTCTCTCTTCCTCCAGGCCCTCCTCGCGCAGCTTCTCAAAATAGCCTGAGATGCTCGCGAGACCGGGCTTTTTCGTCTCATTCACTTCGCTCATGGGGGTATCCTCCTTTATCGCCGGCGCTCCTGCCGCTCAGTTTTCCCTTCTGCCGCTCTTACTCGAGCCTTCCGAAGTGCACGTTGGTCACGTTCGAGAGGGTGAAGCGCTCGCCCAGGCCGAACTCGTCCATAAGCTTCACCATCTCGTCGATATAGGGATTGCGCCCCTCCGCGTCAGTCTTGGGCGCGTAAGACGAGGAGAGGCAGCGGTTGACGAAGTTCTCGCGGGTGTATTCGAGCGGATGCTCGAACTCGCGGTACTCAAAGCCCTTGGTGAAGAAGCGCTCGAGCTTCGGCACGGTCCGGTCCAGGCCGTGATGCAAAGAGATGAAGCCGGGACAGGTCCTGACGCAGATCTCGTGCTGACGGCGGGCGAACTCGTCGGTGTAGGTGCGCGAATTGACCAGCAGGACGACGTAACCGCCGGGCTTTAGTATGCGCAGGCATTCCTTTCGGAAAGCCTCCGTGTCGAACCAGTGGAAGGATGAGGCCGCGCTCACCAGGTCCACGCTGTGGTCCGGAAGGCCCGTGCGCTCCGCGGGAGCGTTGACCGAGATGAAGTGGGGATCGCCCCCGAAGCGGGCCTCGGCCCGCGAACGCATGTCGTCGTTGGGCTCGACGCAGTAGGTGTATATCCCCCGCGAGATGAATTCCTTCGAGAACTTGCCCGTGCCGGAGCCGACGTCTGCCACGCGGCCGCCGGGAGGAAGAAGCTCCTTCAGTATCATCTCGACCGCGGCCGGCGCGTAGCCGGGACGGCCCTTCTCGTAATCGCCGCCCTTCTGCGAAAAGAGCGTTTCATTCGCCATTTTGAACTCCTTTTCAGATGGGCATCGATGCCCTTATGCCTTCAGCAGGAAGGCGTTATAGCCCTTGACCGCCTCGTAGAGGTCGGCCTTGTTGATGATCTCCCAGGGAGCGTGCATCGAGAGCACGGGCACGCCGCTGTCGATGACCTCCATGCCGTAGAGGGCGCAGATGTAGGCGATGGTCCCGCCGCCGCCCTTGTCGACGCGGCCCAGCTCGGCGGTCTGGAAGGCGACGCCGGCGTCGTCCATGATGGCCCTGAGCCTGCCGATGAACTCGGCGTTGGCGTCGTTGCTGCCGCTCTTGCCGCGGGAACCGGTGTACTTGTTGAAGCAGACGCCCCTGCCCAGGAAGGCCGCGTTCTTCTTCTCGAAGGCCTCGGCGAAGCCCGGATCGTAGCCGGCAGAAACATCGCAGGAGAGCATCCTGCAGGCGGAAAGGCACCTGCGCAGCGAGAGCTCGCTGTAGCAGCCAAGCCTCTCCATGATCTCGGCGGCGGCGTTCTCAAAGTACCTCGCCCTCATGCCGGTGGCGCCGACGCTGCCGATCTCCTCCTTGTCGGCGAGTATGCAGCAGCAGGTATATTTCGGAGTCCCCTTGACCTTGAACATGGCCTCGATCTCGGCGTAGGCGCAGACCCTGTCGTCGTGGCCGTAACCGATGATCATGCTCCTGTCCAGGCCCATGTCGCGGCTCTTTCCCGCGGGGACGGCCTCTATCTCGGCCGAGAGGAAGTCTTCTTCTTCGATGCCGTACTTTTCTTTAAGTACCCCCAGGACGGCCGCCTTGACCCTGTCCTTTTCCGCGTCCTTCAGTGGCTTTCCGCCGACTATGATGTCGAGAGCCTCGCCCTCGATCACGACGCGGCCCTTTTTATCCTGCTGATCCTGCGAGAGGTGGGCGAGAAGGTCGGAGACCGCGAAGACGGGGTCGCTTTCGTCTTCGCCGATAGAGATCTCGACGATCGTGCCGTCCTTCTTCGCCACGGCGCCGTGCAGGGCCAGAGGCATGTTGACCCAGTGGTATTTCTTGATGCCGCCGTAGTAGTGAGTGTCCAGATAAGCCAGGTCGGAATCCTCGTAGAGGGGGTTCTGCTTGACGTCGAGCCTGGGACTGTCGATGTGGGCGCCGATGATGTTCATGCCCTTTTCGAGAGGCTCGCTGCCGATGATGAAGAGCTGCACGGCCTTGCCCATGGTGTTGACATAGACCCTGTCGCCGGGCTTCAGGCTTTTCAGGCTGTACAGGTCCTTGTAGCCTTCGGCTTCGGCCAGGCGGACGGTCTCCTTCACGCATTCCCTTTCGGTCTTGCCGCGGTCCAGATAGGCCTTGTACCTTTCGGCCAGGGCGAAGACCTCCTTCTCGTCCTTTTCAGTGTATGCGGTCCATGCGTTGATGCGTTCCATAAAGCCTCCTTTTCAGCAGTTATGCGGTGAGAGCGTAGTTTTGGGTATATATCTGCGGCTTTTGGCCCTTCCGGGGCCGCGGCCGACGTGAGCCTCCTCAGTGATCGAGGAAGGTCCCTTCCTTTGTGTAGATGAAGCCGTTCTCCCAGCGGTCGACGCGGGTGATCCGTATGGTCTCCCTGGTCTTCGCGCACACGTATTCCCTGTATCCCGAGCCTGCGGGAGTGTTGTGCCTGTAGCTCCAGTACTCCCTGCCGGAGCTGTCGGAGATCTTCTCAGGCAGATCCTGCACCGTGTACTTCTTTTCGGCTTTGGCCGCCAGGTCCCCGAGAGCCTTTGAGGAGCCGGACGCTCCGGCGGCCGCCAGGCCTCCGATCTTGAACAGATCCGAGATGCCGGTAAAACAGAGGATCGAAGACGCTATGAGGGCGCCCAGCAGCCAGATCCCGCCCTTGAAGAGCATCCCGAACACGAGGCTGAAGCTTGCCGGAACCAGCGCCAGGCCCCTGGTGAGCCACACGTACAGGGGCACTATGACGAAGTGGGCCCCCGAGTAGATCAAAAAGCAGGTCAGCATGATGGAAAACCGGTCGCGGCGGTAGTCGTTATCGTTCCATATCATGGCGGAAAGTGCGGCTCCGCCCAGCAGGTTCCCGGCGAAGATCGCGATCACGTGCAGCACGGGAAGCTCTGTCCATTCCACTGTAGTGAGTCCCGCGTCCAGCTTGACTGTCACCACGTAGATCATCACGGCGAAGGGCATGATCATGGTGAGGAGCAGCTGCAGCGCCATCGCCCCGACTCCCAGGAATTCGCCGACTTTCGAATCCATGATCAGCCAGCCGAGCATCAGGACGGCGCTTATCGCCATGGCGGGGAGGATGAACACGCCGATGAAGATCAGGACGTAGCCGAACAGCATGCGGCCGGTCTCGTTGAACAGGCCCAGCAGGGCGACGATCAGCTCTTTATCCGCGATGAGGTCCAGAGTCGTCCGAAGCAGGCCGGCCCCGTCCCCTCCGCTGATCTGGCAGAGTATCATCGGCAGGAAGAACAGCTCGGCGATCACGCAGACGTAGGTGATGAGGATGGTGACGAAGGCCCCGAATTCCTCGCGCTGGGAATCCCGGTATTCGCTTTTCACGCAGCTGGCCGCGAGAAATATATTGATCATGGTGCCGATGAGCATGATCGCCAGCAGGCCCGTGTTAAGCAGCTGAAAGAGGAAGCCGGAGGTCCTCCAGCCTATCAGGTAGATGAGCGGCTCGAAGATGAGGGGAAAGCCCATGACCGCCATGAACGGCAGGGCCTCCTCTTCGGAATATCTCATGTAGCCCCTGATCGTGAAGTATATGCCCGCGGCGGTGAAGAGCAGGCAGACGAATGTGTCGGCCATAAGGCGCCTCCTTTGAATATCCGATGCCCGGAAGCCGGCAGGTCCGAAAAAGGCCGGATCCCGCTGAGGCCGCCGGGACGCGCCGCCTTCCGACCGGCTCACAGGCAAAGTTTCTATATCATGTTAGTCTAAA
>JAEEIC010000195.1 GCA_016281165.1 Bacillota bacterium
AAATGCTTCGAACCGTCCAGATAAGAGCGGAAGGTGACGCCCTCTTCGCTTATCTTTCTCAGATCACCGAGGCTGAAGACCTGAAAGCCGCCGCTGTCTGTGAGCATGGCGCCCTTCCAGTTCATGAACTTATGCAGGCCGCCGGCCTTCCTCACAGTCTCGTGGCCGGGGCGGAGGTAGAGATGATAGGTGTTCGAGAGTATGAGCCCGCAACCCTCACGGCCCAGATGGGCGACGTCCTCGGGCTTCATGGCCTTGACCGTCGCCTGGGTCCCCACGGGCATGAAGACGGGCGTCTGCACGTCGCCGTGAGGCGTATGAAGGACTCCCCTCCTGGCGCGGGTCCTGGGGTCTTCCTTCAGCAGGGTGAAATTAACGGCGTCTTTGGCGCTCATGGGTCTGCTCCTCGCGGGCTAGAGAGAATTATCGTATATGAACTGCGACCAGGCCGGATAGCATCTGGCGTAAAGATGGGTATTGTCTCCGGTGTAATCTTCGCTGAGATTGCCTTCGCCGTCGTCAAAAACGGGGTTGGCGTCCAGATAGATGACCTTGGTGCCGTCGCAGAGGGCTTCGATGCGGCTGTTGAGGCTGTCGATCTTGCCGTTGTTGTGGATCTTATCCTTTTTGGAGCGGGCATAGGTGACGTGAAGATTGGCGAGCATGTAGATCTTCGCCGAGGGCTGGTTGGCCTTGACCATGTCCAGCAGCTCCACGAACTTCTCCACGGTGGTATCCTCGGCGTAGCCGAGCTCGTTTATGCCCAGGCCTATATAGACCTTGTCGAAGCTTCCCAGCTCGAGAAGATCCTCGAGGCTGATCTTGCCGAAGCCGGCCACGTCGAGGTCGTCGTTGTCGTAGTTGTAGACGGAAAGGCCGGTGTGGCAGAAAGCGGTGGGATCGCCGATATTGCCGTAATTCACGAGGCCGACGCTCCTGGAATCGCCTATAAAGAGCGAATCGTCGAAAAAGCCGCTGTAATTGTCGGGCTTCTCACTGCCGTCCTTTTTGTCTTTTCCGGACTTGGGATCCTCCGCGGGAGCGGTATCGTTATTCTTCGCGTCTCCTTCTTTAGGCTCGGACGGACTGTTCTCCGCCGGCGCCGAAGGCTGGGGAGCCTCGCTCTTTTCGGAAGCGCTGTCCTTAGGATCCGCGGCAGGAGCGGGATCCTTTACCGGCTCCGCCGGCGTGGCAGTTTCTTCTTTAGCCGGCTCTTTCGTGTCTTCCGGCGCCTTGACCTCTTCCTTTTTATCCTCCGCGGGAGCGCTCTGCTTAGCGGGCTCTTCGGCCTTTTTTCCTGTGTTCCCGGAAGGCTGAGCGGCGGTGGGGCTCTGGGCAGCCTCGCCGCAGGCAGATAATATCAATGTTGTTAACAGTAATAATATTACGACAAGTTTTAGTTTTTCAAAACGCATCTATGATCGGATCCCCTTTTGATCAAAATCTGAAGTACATGAACGGATCGTTCGATCCCTTGTATATGCAGTAGCCCGAGAGAGCGGCACACGCGGCGGTGAGCAGCCAGAACCACTTTTCCTTCCTGTATCGGTGATAGATGTTCATCGGCAGCCCGGTGGACATCAGAAGCCCCAGAAGCAGCAGCCACCAGTAGGTCTTCCCGTGCAGCTTCCAGTCGCCCGGCATCACGTTGACCGCGCCGATACCTATGAGCCTGCCCGCGTAGACGCCCAGCTGCTTCATGCGACTTATGGCGAATATCATCCAGGTGAGAGGTATGAGCAGGGCCATGTAAAGATGGCCCAGTCCCCTGTGGGCGTCGAGCTTATCCTTGAGCCCCAGCCTTTCCGCCGTCAGTATCGCGAAGAGCGCCAGACCCCAGAGCACGAAGTTCCGGGCTGCCCCGTGCCAGATGCCGGTGAGCAGCCAGACGACGAGGAGGTTGAAGACCGTCCTTCCCCTGCCCTCGCGGTTGCCGCCCAGCGGAATGTAGACATAATCCCTGAACCAGGAGCCGAGACTGATGTGCCAGCGCCGCCAGAACTCGGTCATCGATACCGCCATGTAGGGCGAATCGAAGTTGCGCGGGAGCCTCATGCCCATCAGCCGCGCGAGGCCCATGGCCATCAGCGAATAGCCCCAGAAATCGAAGTAGAGCTGGAAGCTGTAGGCGAAGATGCCCATCCAGGCCAGAGGGGTCGAGACCGAATCGTAGCCTATGGCCTTTATATCGTTCCAGAGGTTGCCCAGCTGGTTGGCGAGAAAGACCTTGAAGCAGAGCCCGAAGACGAAGAGCCTTATCCCCTCTTCGATATATGATCTTCTGATCTTCGGAGCGTCGAGCCTCTCCCTCAGGTCCTCATATCTGGTGATGGGTCCCGACGTCAGCTTGGGAAAGTACAGCACGTAGGCGCAGAACTTAAGGACGTTCTTCTCGGCCCGCGTATCGCCCCTGTACACGTCTGTGAGATAAGAGACGAGGCAGAAGCTGTAGAAGCTTATGCCCAGCGGAAGCTCCAGATAGAAGTCCCCGGCCGCGGCGAGAGCGGGAACTGCCTTCGCCAGAGTCTCGAAGATGAACGGCGAGTACTTGAAGAAGACCAGTATGCCCACGTTCCATATGAGGCCGATGGTCAGCACAGTCTTCTTATGTTCCCCTCTTTCCAGCACCAGCGCCAGCAGGTAGTTGACCGCAGTGGTGAGCAGCAGGAGGAGTATCGCGGGAGGCTCTTCGAAGCAGCCGACGCAATAAAAAGCCAGGCTCCCCAGACAGATCGCGGCCGTCCGGAAGCGTGACGGTACGATATAGTATGCCGCCAGAAAGAGCGGCAGGAATTTTAACAGAAAATCAGTGCTGCTGAAGACCATCTCTCTTCACGGCGCCCTTCGGCGCTTCACCAAATATGGGACTCTGAAGGCCCTTTCGTCCCCCTGTCCCACAATATATGACAATACATATTATCACATCCTTGAACGAAAAAGAAGAGTGCAGATGAAACTGACGCTCTTCTTTTAAGCACTGTCTTATCCCGGCGCTATGCCCCGCTGAGGCGGGACACTTGAGGTTCACACGCTCTCGTGATCTTCCGCGGCCAGTTCCTCGAGAGTCTCAAAGGCCTCGTCTCCGACCGCCTTCCTCAGGTCTTCTTTTATGCCCGGCAGCGCAGCGGGACAGATCTGCTCCGCGGTATGGCAGAACATCTGGTATACGTCTCCGCTGTGAAAGCTCATGTCTTTCTTTCCGGACCGGCCCGGCGCGAGCCTTTTCGCGCCCTCTTCAAGAGATGAAGCGTTGAGCTCCGGGCTCCTGAAATCGAATA
>JAEEIC010000196.1 GCA_016281165.1 Bacillota bacterium
GGCTCAGGCGCTCCCTCGTCATGGAGGACGGCAGCGAGATCCCCGCGGCGGACATCATCGCCATAGATTCGCCCGTATTCAGGCTCTCCGAGGACGGCGGGGAGGAGCCGGATCCCCTCGAAATACCTTGAAAACAGGGCTTCGGTATTATAAAATATATTGTTAAATATAACGATCCAGAGGCAGACCAATGTTTGAGAAAAGAAGACAGAGCGCGAGACTGAGGAAGAATCTCAGAAGGTTCAGCAAAAAAAGAGTAGACGTCAGCAAATATGTCAAGGATTTCTACGTCGACAACGGTCTTGCTTACATATCCTGCAACGTCAGAGGCTACAACGACATAATCGACCCCTATTCCGTCGACGGCTACGAGTGGCTCAACGATTCCTTCGCCCGCTTCATCGAGACCAACGCCATGTACGTCCCGACCGAGTATCCGATAGTGCTCGAGATCTGCGGCACCAGCTTCAGCCAGGAGCAGAAAGACGTGATCGAGGCGACTATCGCCGATTATTACGCCCTGAAGCTGGGCGACTGCCAGCTGGTCCTGGAGGAGAACGCGAGGAAGTCGCTGACCCTTCTCGTCATGGGGATACTTTTCGCCATCCTGATCATGAGAGGGGGGAGCATCCTCAATATCAATACCGTGATATCAGAGGCCTCCTTCATCTTCTACTGGCTGTTCATCTGGGAGTTCGTCGACTGCGCCTGGTTCGAGAGAAGAGAACTGGTCTCGGCCAGGGTCGACGCCGCGCAGATGGCCAGCATAAAGGTCATTTATAAGCCGGTGTTCGTGGACAGCCCGGTCGCGGACGAGGATACGGTGCTGGACGAGATCTTCGAGAACTTCGAGATACTGCCCAGTGATTACGACGAAGACGAAGAAGAGGAGATACAGGGATGAACGTGAGGATACTCCACCTGATAGACGGCGCCAGAGAAGCCAGGGGCCTTACGGTCATAATCGACGTGTTCAGGGCTTTCTCGGTCGAGGCCTACCTGGCCGCCGCCGGCGCCGCGAAGATCATGCCCGTCGCCAGCAGCGAGCTCCCTCTCGAGTATAAAAAGACCCACCCGGACGTCATCCTGGTGGGCGAGCGCCACGGCATAATACTGCCGGGCTTCGATTTCGGCAATTCCCCGACCCAGATCGAGGGCCACGACGTGAGCGGACGCGAGATAATGCACACCACCAGCGCCGGCACCCAGGGCATAGCGAACGCCGCCGGGGCGGACGAGATCCTCACCGGCAGCCTCGTCAACGCCTCCGCCATCGCCGAGTATATCCGCGGGAGCGGGGCGGAAGAAGTCTCCCTCGTCGCCATGGGCCTTGAGGGCGGCAGCGACACCGACGAGGACGTCCTCTGCGCCGAATACATAAAGAGCCTGCTCGACGGCTGCCCCATGGAAAAAGAGGAGCTCGGCAGGCGCATAGAAGCGATGAAAAAGACCAGCGGGGCCAAGTTCTTCGACCCCGCCAGACAAAAGGATTTCCCCTCGGGCGACTTTTTCCGCAGCACTCAGGTCGACAAGTTCGGCTTCGTCCTGAAGCTTGAAAAAGGCGATCCCTATGATTATGTCAGAAGGATAGACGTACTGTAGTCCTTACGTTATCACGAACTTGAGCTTCACGTCGAAGCCCTCCAGGCCGTAGGTGTTCCTGATGAAGTTCTCCACCAGCACCCTGGCGTTGTTCTGCGCCTGGTCGAGTATGCCGCGGTCTCTCGCCTTCTGCTCCTCATCTCTTATGAGGCTGGCGAAGGTGTCGGTCACGTCGGTGACCTTAAGGGTCGTGAAGATCCCGGTCTTCTCGTCGTAGAGCCTGAAGGAGTCGGGATCCACCGACGAGCTTATGATCTCGGGCCGCGGCATCACCACGGTCACCGTCATCTTCTCGTCGTTCTTTTCCAGTCTTATGTCCGAGAAATCCACTCCCGCCGTTATCGTCCCGTCGTAGCTGTAGACGAAGGTCTTGGTGGTCCCGGGTATGGTTATGTCGGGTATGTTTATATTCGTTCCTTTTATCTTCGTTCCGGTCGCGAGCTTCGAGCTCTCCTCAAAGCTGGAGACGTGGGTGAAGTAGTACTCCGCGGTGCAGAGCTTGCCCATCTCCCTTATCCCCGATTCTATGGTCTCTCCCGAGATCACGATCTCCTTCTCCACGACCTTTTCGACTATGGTCGGGACGGGGACCTCCTTCACGACCTCGACGACCGCGGTCTCCGCCTTCGGGACGAAGAAGTCATGGACAGATCTGTAAGCCCTCACCGAAAGAACTATTATGGTAATGATGGCGATGCTGATGAGGATGAAGGCTGTGATCTGGCCGATGCGGTCGAGTCTTCCCGGTATCCTTCCGTGTCTGTACATCTGTGCCTCCTTTTACTGCTTCAAGCTGTATTTTGATATGGTCCTGCAGATCTCGCCGATGTCGGTCGAGCCCGAGAACTCGAAGTTGGCCTTGAAGCCGTTGGTGAAATAGATCATGAGCTCCGAATCCGGCACCACCTCGAGAAAGCCCGGCGTCTGGATGGAGAAGAACTGTATGGTGGAGTAGGGCATGGAGGAGAACGACCTCCTCATCCCCGTGATTCCCTGGACGTCGACGGCGATTATCCTCAGGTCGGTGAATATGATCTGGTCCCTGATGGTCTTAAAGGCCTGCATGATCTCTTCCCCTTCGATCAGAAGACCCTTGACGTCGTCCCTCACGCTGTCCTTTTCGATGGGGTGCAGGTTCCAGAACGAGTCCTTGTTGAAATTGATCATTGGGCGCCTCCTTTCCGGCAGAGGGGCTTCGGTCCTCCGCCGGCTACATTTAACAACGAAAAAAAGCTCCGTTCAAGGAAAGACGGAGCTTTTTATTATCGATTTAAGAATTGTAATCGGCGCTTAAGAAAACCTTAACTATTTGCCCTTCTCATAGGTGAAGGGGAGCATGAGGGCGTAGATCTCAAGGCGTCCGGCCAGCATGAGGAAGCAGGCGAAGAGCTTGCCGAAGCCGCTCAGGAAATCGTAGGCGCACTGTCCGCCGATGACGCCGAAGCTGGAGCCCAGGTTGTTTATCAGCGAGGCCGAGCCGAAGAAGGCGGTCTCCATGTCGGGGGCGCTGAAGGAGAAGACGAAGACGCCGAGCAGGAAGAGCATGGCGTAGTGGATGATGAACGAGCTCACCTGGTCGACGGTATCGTCGGAGACGGCCCTGCCGTTGAGCCTTAAGCTCATCACGATGCGGGGATGTATGCGCCTGTAGAAGCTGCGCCTTAAGGCCTTCATGGCGATGATGATCCTCACCAGCTTGATGCCGCTGCCGGTGGAGACCGAAGAGGCGCCGAAGAAGGAGAGCATCATCAGCACGGCCTTGGAGAAGGCGGGCCAGCTGCCGGTGTCGGCGTTGGTAAGGCCCGTGGTGCTGCTGTAGGACACCGCGTGGAAGGTGCCGGCCTTAAGGCCAGAGAGCAGGTCGGGGCTCGCTCCTCCCAGCCAGTTGGAGACGCCGATGAGAAGGGCGGAGCTCACCAAAAGGACGGCGTAGGTCTTGAGCTCGCTGTTCTTTTTCACCGCGGCGAGATCCTTTTTGATGATCCTGGCGTAGACCGAGAAGCTCACCGTGGAGAGTATCATGCAGATGACGCAGATGACGCCCGTGCCCTTGATGCCCGCGTCTATGGCGGCGAAGGCGGAGCCTCCCAGACCGCCGGTGGAGCAGACGGTGAGGGTGAGCTCGAGAGCTTCGGCGGGCCTGTGGCCAAGTATGAGCATGGCCAGGAACATCAGCAGGCTGATGGAGACGTAGATGAGGAACAGCAGATTCCCTTCTCTGCTCCTGATGACCTCGGCGAAGCTCCTGCCTTTCTGGCTGCTGTCGAGTCCGCTCCTCGAATCGCTGTCGATGGAGGGCAGGAGGGAGCTCAGGAACACCAGTATCGCCAGGCCTCCTATCCACTGGCAGAAGAGATAGAAGAGGAGGAGGCCTCCCTCGAGCCCCCTGCCCAGGCTCGCGCCGGTGGTGGTGAAGGATGATACCGACATGAAGAAGGCCGAGACTATATCCTCGCAGTAGCCCGAGAACAGGTAGGGCAGGCTGCCCAGAAGGCAGGCCGCCAGCCACAGCGTGCTCACCAGGCGCATCTTATTCAAATGTGATCTGTCAGCCATGCGCATTATTTTCTGCTCCAGAAGGCGGGGGTGAACATGAGGAAGACCGTGAAGAGCTCGAGCCTTCCCGCTATCATGAGCACCGAGAGGAATATCTTGGTCGCGCCGGTGTAGAAACCGTAGTTGAGGGTGGGCCCGACGGCCTCAAAGCCCGGGCCTATATTGCTGAAGCAGGCCAGGACCGAGGAGAAGGAGGTCATGAGATCGGCCCCCTCCAGGCTCACCAGGACGGTGCCCGCCAGCAGTATGAAGAGATAGAGCAGCAAAAACTCGCTGACCGAGCGGGTCACGTTCTCCGGCACTATCCTTCCGCCTATCTTGACCGGATCGACCACGCTGGGATGCAGCCTCTTCCTGACGCCGCGCCCGGCGATCTTGACGCCCATCATGACCCTGATCACCTTCATGCCGCCGCCTGTCGAGGAAGCGCAGCCGCCCACGAGCATGAGCAGCATCAGCACTATGCGGCAGGGCAGGGGCCAGAGGTCGAAATCGCAGGTGCTGTAGCCTGTGGTCGTCAGTATCGAGGCCACCTGAAAGTAGGCGAGCCGGAAGGAATCGAAGAGGCCCGCGGCCATCCCCGCTCTTATGAGCATGTACATGACGAAGAAGGTGGAGCCGAAGGTTATGCCCAGATAACACCTGAGCTCGGGATCCCTTACGGCCTGATCCGGCTTCTTCGCCAGGCAGAGATAGTAGAGATTGAAATTGACGCCGGCCAGCATCATGAAGACGGAGATCACGAGCTGGGCGCTCACGCTGTAGCCCGCCAGGCCGTTGTTCATGGTGGCGAAGCCTCCCGTGCCCACGGTGCCGAAGGTGTAGACGAGGGAGTCGTAAAGATCCATGCCGCAGAACATCAAAAGGACCGTCTCCAGAAGAGACATGCCCGAATAGATGAGATAGAGGCTCCTGGCGGTGTCGTTGAAGGTGAAGGTGATCTTGTCCATGGAGGGACCGGTGGTCTCGGCCCTCATTATCTTCTGCCCGCCTATGCCCAGAGCGGGGAGCATGGCGATGGTCAGGACCAGTATGCCCATGCCTCCGACCCAGTGGGTGAAGGAACGCCAGAAGAGTATGCCTTTGGGCAGGCCCTCGACGCCGCTGAGGATGCTGGCTCCCGTGGTGGTGAAGCCAGAGGCGGTCTCAAAAAAGGCGTCGCAGACGTTGGGTATGGCGCCGGAGATCATGAAGGGCAGGGCGCCCAGCAGGGAGAGCACCATCCAGGCGCTCCCCACGATGAAGAAGCCGTCGCGAAGGCCCAGGTTGTTGCTCTCGGGCGCCTTGGAAGATCTGAAGGCGAGATAGCCGACAAGGGCCATGGGAACGGCGCAGACGGCAAAAGAAAGAGCCTCGTGCTTCTCTCCGTATATGAGCGAGACGGCGCAGGGCAAAAGCATCAGGACCCCTACCAGGGTCATGACGGCGCAGAGTACTTTGATTACAAGCCTTTTGTTAAGGACCATGATCTATCTTCTCTTGAGGAGGGCTTCCAAAGAGACGGTGCTCGAGAGCAGGGAGAGTATGAGGACCCTGTCGTGATCGAGTATGCGCGTGCTGCCCTTGGGGATGATGACCTCGTTGCCGCGGTGCACGGAGGCGATGAGCACTCCGGCGGGAAGATCGAGCTCGGCCAGGGGCTTCTCGGTCAAGACCATGGTGCCGTCGGCGATGATCTCCACGAACTCAGCCTGGCCCTGTATGATCTTGGAGAAGATGACTATGCCTTCGCGCTCGATGTACCTTAAGATGCTGGCGGCGCACATCTCCATGGGGTTGATGATCATGTCTACGCCCAGGTGTTCGGTGAGGCTGCCATAGCTGTTGCGCGATATCTTGGTGACGACGTCCTCCACTCCGTTCCTCTTGGCGATGAGGGAGAGCAGCAGGTTCTCCTCGTCGAAGCCGGTGACGGCGACGAAGGCGTTCATGGACTGCAGGTTCTCTTCGGCCAGCAGCCCGGTGTCGGTGGCGTCCCCGTTGAGTATGAGGGCTTCCTCCAGCTGCTCGGAGAGATATTCGCAGCGCTCTCTGTCTTTTTCGATGATCTTGACGCTGATGCCGGAGCTGGAGAGCATGCGGGCGAGATAGAAGCCCGTCTTTCCGCCGCCGGCCAGCATGACGCGCTTGACCCCGGTGTGCTCCTTGCCTCTCCTCACCTTGGCGCCGATCTCGTTGATGCGCTTCTCCATGCCTATGATGTAGAGAGTGTCGCCGGCGCTGAGGACGGTGCTGCCGTTGGGCACTATGATCTTGCCGTTCCTGGAGATGGCGGCGATCAGGAC
>JAEEIC010000197.1 GCA_016281165.1 Bacillota bacterium
GCCCTCGAGATCGCGGGGCTCAACGCCGAAAGGAACGGCTGCCGGATCGACTTCGTTTCAGCGGATCTTTTCGACGGTATCGCCGGCCCCTTCGACCTCATAATGACCAATCCTCCGTATATCGGCAGCGCCGAGATCGAAGGCCTGAGCCCCGAGGTGCGCGACCACGAGCCGCGGCTGGCCCTGGACGGCGGGGCGGACGGCCTGGACCTCATACGAAAGATCATAAACGAAGCCCCCGGACGTCTTGTGCCCGGCGGCCTGCTGCTCATGGAGATAGGAGAGAGCCAGGAAGAGGCCGTCATCTCCCTCGCGAAGGAACGCGGCGCTTACGACGGCATAGAGGTCCTCAAAGACCTGAACGGCCGTCCCCGGACTCTGCGCTGCCTTCGCCGCTGAGCGTAGAAGGGCCACTTTGCGCTCTAATTTTGTCAATTAGCTTGAAAAATCAAGCTTTATGATATATTTTAGTGTAAGCGGCGGACAACTGCCGCGGACAGCGCTCCTAAAAGCGCGATCGTACCGATGAAAAGAGGTAAACATATATGAGGAAAAACAAGATAACGGCCCTGGCGCTCACGATCGCCATGCTGCTGGCCGTCCTTTCCGGCTGCGTGCTGGCCGAGACGGGCTTTGAGTTCGCGGAGGACGGCAGCGTCAAGGTGAGCGACGGCCTGTACTACAGCGAGGACTATTTCAAGGAGATAGGGCAGACTCCGCAGGAGTTCTTCGCCGGCCTCGACGAGCCGGTCCTCGACGTGAGCACGGCCGCGGTGGATGGCAAGACCTACTACGGCTTCACCAGATACACTGATTTCGCTTCTGTCGACGAACTGAAGCAGTATCATGACAGCAGCGAGGACGAGCTCCCCTGGAGCGTTGAGACCCTCACGGAAGACGGGCGCTCCGTGCTGCGCATGAGCTACCACGTCGATCCCGACACCGAGGCTTTGGCCGCGCTCGCAGACGAGAACGGCGAGATCCCCGACGTCGAAGGCCTCATCCTCGCCCGTCTGAGGCTCTCCTTCCCCGGCGGGGTGAAGAGCGTGAGCGGGGCCGCTCTCGGCAGCTACCGGACCGAAGGCCGCGAGATGCTGCTCACCCTGAACAGCGGCGAGAGCGCCCTGGACATCACCGTCGAGGGATACCTTGACGGCGCCGAGAGCTTCGTGCCCGCGGTGAACGTCCTGCCCTTTACCGACGTCGATATACTCGATCATTTCTACGACGCGGTGGTCTGGGCCTTCACGGCCGAGCCGCAGGTGACCGACGGCACCTCCGCGACGACCTTCAGTCCCGAGAGGACCTGCACCAGAGGCCAGGTCGTGACCTTCCTCTGGAGAGCGGCCGGCTGCCCCGAGCCCGA
The DNA here is from genome assembly GCA_016281165.1 of Bacillota bacterium. GTDB lineage: Bacteria > Bacillota > Clostridia > Peptostreptococcales > Anaerovoracaceae > RGIG2707. The sequence goes on from JAEEIC010000197.1 coordinate 1,367, forward strand.
GTCCGCCGAGAACCCCTTCGCGGACGTCGCCGAGGGCGATTACTTCTATAAGCCGGTGCTCTGGGCGGTCGAGAAGGGCATCACCGACGGCATGAGGCCGACCGAATTCATGCCGGCCCTCAACTGCACCAACGCCCACATCCTGACCTTCATCTACAGGGCGGCGGGCGAGCCTGAAAAGAGCGGCGAGGGAGCCTGGTGGCAGGACGCCCTGGACTGGGCCGAAAAGAACGATATGCTCGCCGGCACCTTCCAAGGCGAGTACGGGGTCACGGACGACTGTCCCAGGGCCAACGTAATCACCTATCTTTACAGATACGCCTCCGGCTCCGGCGCGGAAGAATAAAGAACGAATATGATGAACGCCAGACCGCGGTCCGCCAGGGCCGCGGTCTTCATTTGCCCTGAAGAAGCGCCCGGCTGACGGTCCGGCCGCTTCCGCCCTTGAAAAAGCGGCCCGGGTGGTATAATCTGTTGCTGTATCTTTCATTTCAGCTTGTTGAAGCGCCCGGCCTTTATTTCGCGGTCCGGGCGGGAAAAGAGGACAGAATGAAAAAATCAGTGAAAAGAGCGCTCATGCTCGCCCTCGTCCTGGTCCTGGCTTTATCGCTGTCGGGCTGCATGGCGATGGTGCTCGAGTATGACTTCCGGCCGGACGGCAGCTTCCAGATGAGCACGACGACCGGTTATTCCGAAGAGATACTGAAAGCCCTGGAGCTGGATCCGGAGGAATACATGGTCTCCCTCGAGGACGGCCTGCAGGCCGCTCCGGATATGTTCAGCCAGATCATGGGACAATTCACCGAAAACGGCGAGGTGACTCTCCCCGAGGGGGTCTCGCCCGAAGATCTCGAGGTCATCTATGAGCCGGCCGTCATGACGCTCGACGGGATGGTCTACTACGGGTCCAGGGGGACGCTCGGAGAGCAGACCATGAAGCTCCTGGCTGATTCCGAAGACACCATGAAGAAAGAGATATACGAGGAAGACGGAAAGACCCTTATAAAATGCGTCATCCCCTTCACGCCTGCCCAGGTGAACTATAATGTCAACGGAGAGTCGGTACCTGAGGACCAGCTGCCCGCGGGCATGGATATGGGCGGCCTCATCGATATGGCGGTCGAGAACGCCCAGGGAGGGATCTCCGCCGGCACCGAGAACATCTCCCTTGAGGGCGCCGCGGAGGCGGAACAGTCTCTTGAGGAGCTGGCGGCGAAGCTGGAGGGCGTAGATCTCAATATAAAGATCCTCGGCGCGTGCACCTTCCCCGGCGGAGTCGTCTCGGTCGAAGGCATGAGCGAGGAGTTCTACACTATCGAAGGGAACACCGTCTGCTTCGATCTGGCCGCTGATCAATACACCGAAGAGGAGGCGGCGGCCTTCGCCGCCGGCGAGATGCCGGCGAAGGAGCTGACCATCATCGGCGTGCTCGAGCCTGCTTCTGAGCCCGCCCAGCCGGATGACAGGCAGGCGCCCGCCGAGTCCGCTCCCGCGGAAGCTCCCGCCGATCAGCCCGCGGAAGGACAGGCTCCCGCCGATCAGCCTGTGGGAACGGTCCCGCAGCTGCCCTTCACCGACGTGGCGGAGACCGACTACTTCAGAGAAGCCGTCAGCTGGGCCTTCTTCAAGGATCCCCAGGTGACCGACGGCACGACTCCGACCACCTTCAGCCCTGAAAAGACCTGCACCAGAGCCCAGGTGGTGACCTTCCTCTGGAGAGCGATGGGCTGCCCCGAGCCCGAGTCCGCCGAGGATCCCTTCGAAGACGTCGCCGAGACCGACTATTTCTATAAGCCGGTCCTCTGGGCGATCGAGAAGGGCATAACCGACGGCACGTCCCCGACCACCTTCAGCCCCTACGGCACCTGCAGGAACTCCCATATCCTGACCTTCGTCTGGAGAGCCGTCGGCGAGCCCGGAAAGACCGACGCCCAGCTCTGGTACGCGGACGCCCTCTCCTGGGCGAACGAATGCGGCCTTCTCGAAGGCACCTTCGAGGGCGAGTACGACGTGAACGCCGATTGCCCGAGGGCCAACGTGATCGAGTACCTCTTCAGATACGATACCGCTTTGAGACCGCAGGGCGAATAGGCCCGCAAAGACAGACCGGACTATAAAACCGGACAAAAAAAGAGCCTGCC
>JAEEIC010000198.1 GCA_016281165.1 Bacillota bacterium
CCCCGGCACCTTCTGCGAGTGCTTCGGGCCCGAGCCCCTTTTCGTCAACAGCTTCCATCACCAGGCCGTCAAGGACCTGGCGCCCGGCTTCAGGGCCGCGGCCTTTGCTCCCGACGGAGTGATAGAGGCCATAGAGTGTCCCGAGATGAAGATCACCGCCGTGCAGTGGCATCCCGAGGAGCTCTACGTGCGCTGGCCCCGTTTCAGGCCCTTCTTTGAGGACTTCATCAGGCAGGCCGCCGAATACGCCGAGGAGAAGTAGGCCGGCTCAAAAGCGCGAGAAGTCGAGCAGGACCTTGAGCCTGTCCTGCGGGTCTTTGGCGAAGTCGCTGAAGGCTGCCGCCGCGTCCGCCGCCGCGTAGCAGTGGGTGATGATCTTATCCAGCGGCGTCTCTCCCGCGGCGAGCATGTCGATGACGTTCAGAAAATCTTTCTTCAATGAATTGCGGGAACCGAAGATATTAAGTTCTTTCTTCTGTATCAACGTAAAATTGAAGTCAAGATTCTGCTTGCCGACCCCGATGAGGACCATGCGTCCCCCGAAGCAGGCGGCGTCCACGCAGTTCTGGAAGGTCGAGGGAAGGCCCACGGCCTCCACGGTGACGTCGAAGCCGTCGCCCTTGGTGAGCTCAAGGACCCTGTCTGTGAAGCTCCCGTCCCCTTCATTCAGCAAAGTCTCGTCGCAGACCCCTGCCGAGGCCGCCATAGCGAGTTTTTTCGGAGCGACGTCCGCGATGCAGACTCTCGCTCCTTTTTTCTTTGCCGCCGCTGCCGCGAGCACTCCTATGGTCCCGGCGCCCACCACCAGCACCCTGTCGCCCGGCTCCACGCGCGCCCGGCTGACGCCGTGCCAGCTGATGCAGAAGGGCTCCACCGCGGCCAGCAGCCTCGGATCGCAGCCTTTGCCGTCATAGACCCTCTCCCGCGGGATGCTGAAATACTCTGAGAAGGCCCCGTCTCTCTGGCAGCCCAGGGTCTGGTTGTCCGCGCAGGCATTGACCAGGCCCCTGCGGCAGGAATAACAGTGTCCGCAGTTGAAATAGGGGTTGCAGGTCACGATCATCCCGGGCCTGAGGCCGTTCGGATCGTCATCGCCGCACTCGACGATCTCGGCCGAGAACTCGTGGCCCGGTATGCGGGGATAGTCGAAGTAGGCGAAGGTCCCTTTGTAGGAGCCCAGGTCCGAGCCGCAGATCCCTCCGTAGAGTATCCTCAGCAGCACCTCTCCCTTTTTTCTCACGGGGTCGGGGACCTTCCTGATCGAGACCTCTCCCGGTGCGTCTATGTATATCGCTTTCATGTCTTTCTCCTTTGTTCTGCCGTATGGCCCTGCCGTTTTGAGTCTTTTATATCTTATCACGAAGAGAAGGGGACGGAAAGCCCGCCGTATTTAAGGCGCGCGAGCTCTTTGGACGCTCTTTTCGCTTGCGGCAGGGTGGCTGAATTGATAAAATGATATCAAAAGGAGACTTATATCACATGAAAGACTATAAAGACTTTATACCCGGCAGCGGCGCCGACCCCGAGGAGTACGGCGTCTTCGCCTCCTCGGTGAGAAAGAGCGGAAAAGGCGCGTACGTATACACGGTAAGGACCCCGGAAGGCGACAGGATCGTCTCCGAGAGCTCCGCCGGCTTCAAGGGAGAGAGCTTCGCAAGAGCGGACGGCATGACCTGCGTGCTGGCGGAGGACAGCCATGAGAACGCGGAGCTTTTAAGAGAGCTCTTCCCCTTCGCCGCGCCCTCAGCCGTCCTTGCGGAAAAACGCACCGTGGGGACCGGCGACCGCCTGGGCCTGGCCACTCCCGGCCACCTTCGCGCCGTGAGCGGCAGCGGCTTCTTCCCCATACTGGCCCAGCAGTCGGTGAGAGAGCTCACCCTGACCGGCAGGACCTTCGAGGACGTGCTCGACTGCGCCAGCCGCGCCGTGTTCAGGGAAGGCTATACGGCGGGCTGGGGAGCCGACGGAGACCATCTCAAGACTCCCGAAGAAGTGGAATACGCCCTCGCGGCCGGCTATACCATGATAACCCTCGACTGCAGCGCCCACATAAAGAGCGCGAAGGGCATGAGCCTTGAGGAGCTGAGAGCGGCCTGCGGTCCGTACGACGCCCTGAAGGAGGAATACCTGGGAAAAGATATCGAGCTCCCCGGCGGCATCGTGATACACATGAGCGAGGAGAGCCTGCTCAGAGCCCTCGTCATCTACGGCGGGGCCGTCGAGTTCGCCTCCCGCATCTATCATGAGCATATAAAGGGAAGGCCGGTGGATTTCGAGATCTCCATCGACGAGACCGACGCGCCGACCCTGCCCGAGCATCACTACTTCGCCGCCCGCGAGCTCGTCAAGAGGGGCGTTGAGATCACCACCATGGCTCCCAGGTTCTGCGGCGAGTTCCAGAAGGGCATAGATTACATAGGCGATGTGGAGCAGTTCCGCTCCGAGATGAAGGTCCACGCCGCCGTCGCGAAGGCCTTCGGCTACAAGATCAGCGTGCATTCGGGCTCCGACAAGTTCTCGGTCTTCCCCTCGGTGGGAGAGCTCACGGAGGGGCATTTCCACCTCAAGACCGCGGGCACCAGCTGGCTCGAGGCCGTGAAGCTCGTATCCATCAAGGATCCTGCCCTTTACCGCGAGCTGCACGCCTTCGCCCTCGAACATTTCGGGGAGGCGACGGCCTATTACCATGTGACCACCGATCTTGACCGCGTCCCGCCCCTTGAGAGCCTGAGCGACGGGGAGCTGCCGGGGCTCTTCGAAAACAGCGACGCCCGCCAGCTCATACACATCACCTACGGCCTCATACTGACAGCGAAGAAGGAGGACGGCAGCCCCCTCTTCAGGGACAGGCTCTACGCTCTCTGGAACACTTACGAGGACGATTACGCTGAGCTTCTCGAGCGGCACATCGGCAGGCATCTGAGCATGCTGACCGGCCGCTGTTGAAAAACAGGCTTTTAGTGCTAAAATAAGAGCATGAGGGATACTATCGCGGAAAAACTCAAGGAATTCAGGGCACTTAAGGGCAACGATCCCGCCCTTAAGAAGTGGCTGAGAGACAGCGACCTCTGGTACTGGCTCTATACCACCTTAAGGCTCATGGGCAGGCCCCTTTCGCGGCAGCAGATCGTGAAGATCCTGGAAGGGGGGCTCGACGAGAGCGTCCCCATGGGCATGTACCGCTTCATCCACGGCTGCGCTTCCGTCTACAAAGACATGGAGGAGTGCCTCGAGATGCAGTCCAGCCCGGACGTCAGGCTCCTCAAGCGCTGGTTCCGCCTCTCCTTCGGGGAGGAGAAGAGCCTGAGAGACAATAATCCCGTGGTCTACCAGTGGAACTATGTGCCCCCTCATTTCCGGGAGGTCCCGCTCGCTCTGAGCCAGCTCTTCAGGAGCGCGGAGCAGTCGGAGGAGGACCTGATAGACAGGAGCCTCACTCTGGCGGCGGGCTTCCTCGCCCTTTATCCCTTCGGGGAAGACAGCATACCCATGGCCGGCTTCCTCATAATGTACGAATTCATCGCGGCGGGGGTGCCCATACCCTCGCTCACCGTGGGGGAGCAGGAATTCAACGGCCTCATGGCAAGGCTTTTGGAGACCGGCGACATGACCCCCATGACGGAGATGTTTGAAAGGAGCCTGCTCAACAGGCTGGAAGCGGTGCTCCAGGTCCTGAGACAGGCAGCGGAGGAGATTTGACTGATTTCGATCTTTTAGCGAGAGAACTGGCCCCCTTCTGCGCGGAGGACGGGCTCAGAAGAGACTGCCCGATGGGGCAGCAGACCAGCTTCAGATGCGGCGGCAACGCCGCAATTTTTGCCCTTCCTTCCTCGGCGGAGGGCCTGGCGGAGATGATCGGCCTGCTGAAGAGCCGGCAGGTCCCCTATATGTTCATGGGCAACGGTTCCAACCTGCTCTTTACCGACGCGGGCTACGCGGGCGTGGTGATAAAGGCGGGAGCGGCCTTTGAGGAGATGAGCGTGAGCGGCCGCGAGATCAGGGCGGGAGCGGGCGTCCCCCTCGCGAGGATCGCCAGAGCCGCGGCGTCGGAAGGCCTCACCGGCCTTGAGTTCGCCTCGGGCATACCCGGCAGCCTCGGAGGGGCGGTCTTCATGAACGCCGGCGCCTACGGGGGAGAGATGGAGCAGGTGCTCGCGAGTGTCACCTCCATGGACGGCAGCGGCCGCCTCATCGAAAGGAAGACGGAGGAGCTCGGACTTTCCTACCGCCGCAGCGTCTTTCAGGAGAACGGCGAGTTCATACTCTCCGCCGTCATCAGGCTCGAAAAGGGAGACAGGGACGCGATCGAAGAGCGGATGAGGGAGCTCGCCGCCCAGAGGAGCGCCAAGCAGCCCCTGAATCTCCCCTCGGCCGGGAGCTTCTTCAAAAGGCCCGAGGGGCATTTCGCGGGCAGGCTCATAGAGGACTGCGGGCTCAAGGGCCTCAGGGTGGGCGGAGCCCAGATCTCGCCCCTGCACGCGGGCTTCGTGGTCAACTGCGGGGGAGCGACGGCGACGGACGTGCTCGATCTGATGCGCGTCGTGCAGGAGACCGTCCTGGACCGCACGGGCGTCCTGCTGGAACCGGAGGTCAGGATAATTGGAGAGTATTAGCTTCGATCTTCATACGCATACCGTCTATTCGCACGGCAAGGGCAGCATAGAAGACAACGCCGCGGCCGCCGAAGCGGCGGGCCTTGAGCTTTTGGGCATCTCGGACCACGGCCCCGGCCACAGGGGCTTCGGCCTCAAGCTCGCGAAGGTCCCGGACATGAGGCGCGACATAAAAGACTCATGCGAAAAGCATCCCGGCCTTAAGATACTCCTCGGGGTCGAGGCGAATATCATCAACAGGAGCGGGGCGCTCGACGTCTCCCGCGAGGAAGCGGCCCTTTTCGATTATCTCATCGCCGGCTATCATTACGGTGTCTTCGGGGAGGAGCCCTTAAGAGCCGCCCTCGTGCACGCCGGAGGCTTCTGGTACCGGCTCCGCGGCTCGCAGAGCGCGGCCGCCAGGGCCCGCAACACCGATCTGGTCATAAAGGCGCTCGAGCGCAACGAGGTAAAGATACTGAGCCATCCGGGGGAGAAGGCCGATTTCGACATAGACGCCATCGCCCGCTGCTGCGAAGGACGCGGGGTCTGGATGGAGATAAACGATCATCACAGATGCCTTACGGCAGAAGGTATAAAGACCGCGGCCGCATACGACGTCAGCTTCATACTGGGAAGCGACGCCCACCTGCCGCAAAACGTGGGCCGCGTGGACAAAGCCCTGGCCAGGGCGAAGGAAGCGGGCCTCGATCTTTCGCGGATAGTCAATTTGAGGAGGAACTAGATGGAGCTCATCATCATCACCGGCCTTTCGGGGGCGGGCAAGACCCAGGCCGTCCACTGCCTCGAGGACCTCGGATACTACTGCGTGGACAATATCCCGCCCGCTCTCATCAGCGAGTTCGTGAGGATAGGGGTCGACAGGGAGAGCCTCTCCAGGATGGGCTTCGTCGTCGACATCAGGGGCGGCGAGTTCTTCGACGACCTCACCGACGTCCTCTCCCAGCTCAAGGCCGCCGAGATCAACGTCAGGCTCATGTTCCTCGACGCCTCCGACCAGGTCCTCGTCAGAAGATACAAGGAGACCCGCAGGGCCCATCCCCTGGCGCCCGGAGGGAACATCCGCGAGGGCATCAGGCTGGAGAGGGAAAAGCTCGCCATGGCGAGGAAGATGGCCGATTTCGTGATCGACACCTCCAGCCTCAAGACCGCCCAGCTCTACAGGCATATCACAGATCTTCTGCAGCCCGAGAACAGCGACGACGCCAGCTTCACCATCACCGTGGAGTCCTTCGGCTTCAAGTTCGGCATGCCCCTTGAGGCCGACTGGGTGCTCGACGCCCGCTTCCTGCAGAACCCCTTCTACGTGCCGAGCCTCAAGCATCTGACGGGCCGCAACCGGAAGGTGCGCGACTACGTCATGAAGAGCGGCGAGTGCGTGCGCTTCGCGGCCAGGATCGCGGGGGCCGTCATCGAGCTTCTGCCCAGCTACGTCAGAGAGGGCAAGTACCATCTCCACATCTCCATCGGCTGCACCGGCGGCCGCCACAGGAGCGTAGTCGCGGCGGAGGAGCTGGCCTCGCGGCTGAGGGAGAACGGCCTTCAGGTCACCATCATCCACAGAGAGCTCGACAGGTCGAAGTAGGGGAGACTCATCATGTCCTTCGCGTCTGACGTAAAAAAGGAGCTCACGACCGCCAAGCCCGAAAAGAAGTGCTGCCAGCTGGCCGAGATCGCCCTTTATCTCCGGTTCTCGGGCAGCATAACCCTGAGCGGGGGCGTGGGCCTTCGCAGCAGCACCGAGAACCCCGCCGTGGCCAGGTATTACGCCGAGCTCATCAGGGAGTATTTCGGCACCAGGACCAGAGTGAGCATCATCGAGGGCAGCGGTCTCTCCAAAGGCCGGCGCTACGAGCTCTTCATGGGCCCCGAGCTCAATTCCGACGCTATCCTGAGAGAGTGCGGCATACTCTCCGTGCGCGAGGGCAGCAATTACTTCACCGATACCATAGGCAGCGAGATCGCGAGAAAGAGATGCTGCAAGAAGGCGGCCCTCAAGGGGGCCTTCCTGGCCTCGGGCTCCGTCAGC
>JAEEIC010000199.1 GCA_016281165.1 Bacillota bacterium
ATGATGCCCAGCTTGCCGAACGCCGACGCCCTGAACAGCGCCCGAAGCTGCGTATGGAAGATCTCAGGCCTGTTCAGGCAAATGCGCAGCGCCCGGTTGCCCATCGCCGGGTTTTCTTCCTCCGGAAGATTAAAATAGCCGATCTGCTTGTCCGCGCCTATGTCGAGGGTGCGGATGACGACCTCCCTTCCGCCCATATCCGAGAGCACCTTCTTGTATGCCTCGAACTGGTAGTCCTCGCTGGGATAATCGTCGCAGTTGAGATACAGGAACTCGGAGCGGAAAAGGCCGATGCCTCCGCCGTCGTTCGCGAGCACGGAGGCTACGTCGTCGGGGGAGCCGATGTTGCAGAAGATCTTTACGCTCTGCCCGTCTTTGGTGACGTTCTCCTTTCCCTTGAGCTGCTCGAGCAGGGCGGCGGTCTTTTTCTGCTCCTCAAGCTTTTTGGCGAACTTTGCCGCCGTTTCCTCATCCGCGTCGATGAGCACGCAGCCGAGAGCGCCGTCGATTATGACTTCCTTGCCTTCGTACTCTTCCTTCAGCTGGTCGCCCGCGCCTATGACCGCGGGGATGCCCATGGTCCTGGCGAGTATGGCGGTATGGCTGGAGCCGCTGCCGCCTTCGGTGACGAAGCCGAGTATCTTGCTCTTGTCGAGCTGCACGGTCTCGCTGGGGGCGAGGTCGTCGGCCGCGAGGATGACGGGAACGTCGGAATCGATACCGCCCGCGACAGCGCCTGTCAGGGCCCCGATTATCCTCGAGGACACGTCCCTGACGTCAGCCGCTCTGGCCCTGAAATAGTCGTCTTCCATGGCCGCGAACATGGCGGCGAACTGCTCCGCCGCGTCGCTCACCGCGGCCTCGGCGTTCAAAAGCTCGTCCTGGATGGATGCCTGTATGGCCTCCTCGTATTCCATGTCTTCGGCCATCATCTGATGGGTCTCGAACAGCAGGGCGGCGTCGTCTCCCGCCTCCTCCCTGGCCTTTTCGGCCAGGACTCCCAGCTGTTCTATCGCTTTTGCCTGGGCGTCTTTAAAGCGCTGCCACTCTGCCGCCGTATCCGCCACTTTGGCGCGGACGATCTCGGCCTTTGCCCTTTTGTAGAAGTACAAAGGTCCGAAAGCAACGCCGGTCGATACGCCTTTGCCCTGAATAGTCGTCATATCATCCTCCGGTCTTTAGAAATTGGCCTTGAAGAATTCCTCGATCGCGGCCGCCGCGGTCTCTTCGTCGGCTCCCTCGACGTTCACGCTGATGGTGTCGCCCTGCTTGATGCCCATGCCCATGAGGGCCATCAGCTTGAGAGCGTTCACGGCCTTGTCACCCTTTATGACAGTGACCGTGGATGTGAATTCCTTGATCTTCTTGACGAGGAGCCCCGCCGGACGGGCGTGGATGCCTACGGGATCGGTGATGGTATACTCGAAAGTCTTCATTGTGTTTCCTCCTTGGATATATAGCTGCGGGCCGCTCTTAAGGCGGCCCTAAAATGATCTCTTACTGCATTCCGCATTCGACGCCTTCGACGTCGTCGGAGTTGGTGAGCAGCACCGCTACGGTGTCGCTGTAGCCGGCGGCCTTGATTTTGGCCCTGTCGAAGCGGATCAGGGGCTGGCCGAGCTTGACCTCGTCGCCTTCTTTCACGAGGCAGGTGAAGCCGTCGCCGTTCATGTTGACGGTATCGATGCCCACGTGTATGAGCAGCTCGAGGCCGTTTCCTTCAACGCCTACGGCGTGCTGGCTCTCGGCGACAGAGGAGATGACGCCATCGAAGGGGGCGACGACGAGCTCCGCTTCGGGCTCAATCCCGACGCCGTCTCCCAGGATGCCGCCGGCGAAGGTCTCATCGGGGATGTCTTCTCTGGCGATGACCTTGCCCGCTACAGGCTGCATGACGTTCCCTGCCGCGGTGCGTATGACGGAAACGGTCGGAAGCGCGGGCTCCGCTTTTTCTTCTGCGGGAGCGGGGGCCTCCTTGACCTCTTCCTTCCAGATGACGCTGGTGACGGCGAAGGCGATGCCGCCGGCGATCAAAAGCTCGATCAGATAGACGAACTTGTTGTTGATGGCGAGGAAGCCGGGGATGCCGGTGACGCCGTAGGTGGTGGCGCCGAGATGCGTCAGCGAGCCGAAGAGGGCGCCGACGGAACCGCCGATGACGCCGGCGATGAAGGGCTTCATGAAGCGGAAGTTCACGCCGAAGATGGCGGGCTCAGTGATGCCCAGGGAAGCCGAAAGAGAGGAGGGCAGGGCGACGGACTTGAGCTTGGCGTTGCGGCACTTGACGGCTACGGCAAGGCAGGCGCCGAACTGCGCGAAGTTGGCGGCGGAGGCTATGGGCATCCAGATGTTGAGCCCCAGCGCTCCCGAGAGCATGCCCGCTTCTATGACGTTGTACATGTGGTGCAGACCCATGACCACCGTGAAGGGATAGAGGGCGCCCATGATGAGGGCTCCTATCCCCGCGGTGGAGGTCACCAGCCACTCGGCGCCGGTGAGCACCCAGTTCTCGAGTATGGAGAAGATGGGGCCGATGACGGTGAAGGTGACGAAGGCGGTGACGAGGACCGTGACCAGCGGGGTCACGAAGAGGTCTATCATCTCCGGGACATGCTTATGCAGCCACTTCTCGACGGTCGACATGAGGAGGACCGCCAGGATGACCGGTATGACGTGGCCCTGATAACCTACCTGCGAGATGTTGAAGAAGCCCAGGTCCCATACGGCGGGCTGGTTCGCGGGCGTCACCGTCCACGCGTTCATGAGAGCCGGATGTACCATCATCAGGCCTATGACGCCGCCGAGGAATATGTTCCCCCCGAATACTCTCGCGGAAGATACGGCGACGAGCACGGGGAGCATGGCGAAGGCGGTGTTCGCCACGAGGTCCAGGAAGCCGAACCATCCCGAGCTGGCG
>JAEEIC010000200.1 GCA_016281165.1 Bacillota bacterium
AGCTGGTCAGGGGCAAGGTGAAGTTCCTCTTCCAGGCTGCTGAGGAGAAGCTCCCCGGAGGAGCCCTCGGCATGGTGAACGACGGCGCCGTCGACGACTGCGACGTGGTCTACGGCTTCCACAGCAGCGGAGCGAGTGACAGCGGCGAGATCAACATCAATATCGGCCCCACGTCCGCGGATATCGCGGTCTACCAGGTGAAGGTCCACGGCAAGGGCGGCCACGGTAGCTCTCCCCACAACGCCCTCAACCCCGTCCCCGTCGCTTGCATGGCGGCCCTGGCGGTCAACCAGGCGCTGGCGGAGAAGGCCAGCCCCCTCGAGCAGGCTGTCCTCACCGTCGCCTATTTCAAGAACCTGGGCGGCAATTATCCCAATATCATCGACAGCGAGGTCGTCTTCGGCGGCAACCTCAGGACCTTCAACCACGAGCTCACCCTCGGGCTTCTTGAGAAGATGGAAAAGATGGTCAAGGGCATCTGCGAGTCCTACGGCCTCACCGCCGAGTTCAGCAGCGAGATAGGCTATCACTCCAACTTCAACCATGAGCGCGAGGCCCTCATCGCCCGCAGCGCGGCCGACGAGCTGGGCTACGGCTGGAAGACCACTCCCCCGGGCCTGGGCGGAGAGGATTTCTCCTACTTCATGGAGAAGAAGCCCGGCGCCTACTTCAACATCGGCATGAACGATCCCAGGACCAATCCCCAGCCCGCTCCCCATCACAACGGGTACATGAAGCTCGATCTGAACAGCCTCATCATCGGCCTCGAGATGGAGCTCGGCGTCTACCTCAAGGAGCTGGAGGCCAGAAAATAAGGCCCCGCGGCTTTGAGCGCAGAAGCGTAAAGAATATCAAAAGGACCGGCGCGGCGCCGGTCCTTTTTCGTTTCTTTTATGGGTCTTCGGGCTGCGCGCCCTGAGTTTAAGGTCTAGTAATTCTCGCAGTTGACCTCAAAGTAGGCCTGGGGATGATTGCAGGTCGGGCAGACGTCGGGCGCCTTGGTGCCGACGGCGATGTGACCGCAGTTGCGGCACTCCCATACCTTGAGCTCGCTCTTCTCGAACACAGCGGCGGTCTCGCCGTTCTTGACGAGGGCCCTGTAGCGCTCCTCGTGGTGCTTCTCGATGGCGCCTACCAGCCTGAACTTCTTGGCCAGCTCGGGGAAGCCCTCGGCCTCCGCGGTCTTGGCGAAGCCTTCGTACATGTCGGTCCACTCGAAGTTCTCACCGTCAGCGGCCGCTCCCAGGTTCTGAGCGGTATTGCCGATGCCTCCCAGCTCCTTGAACCACATCTTGGCGTGCTCCTTCTCGTTCTCGGCAGTCTTGAGGAAGATGGCCGAGATCTGCTCGAAGCCTTCCTTCTTGGCGGTCGAAGCGAAATATGTATACTTGTTCCTGGCCTGAGACTCGCCCGCGAAGGCTGCCTCGAGGTTCTTTTCGGTCTGTGTTCCCGCGTACTTGTTTGCCATTTTATTGCCTCCTTTTTATGTCAAAAGCGCACTTATTCACCAATATTGATTTTACCCTCCGCGAGGGGATTAGTCAATACGCAGGAGTGAGCCCGGACATTGTAAATGCCCATCCCATCTTCTTTTCACGTTCTGCTGGATTAAACGCGGATTTCTGATATAATAAGGGTTACCGTACATCATCACAGTTTTTTCGATGTGAGATCGGAAGGAGACAAATGAAGAGAGAAAATCTTACGATGCTGGTCGATTTCTATGAGATGACCATGGGCAACGGATATTTTAAGCAGGGACTGGAGGACAAGATCGCCTATTTCGACATGTTCTTCAGGAAGATCCCGGAGAACGGCGGCGTCGCCCTGGCGGCCGGTCTCGAGCAGTTCGTAGAGTACATACAGGATCTCAAGTTCACCGAGGACGATCTGGCCTTCCTGAAGAAGAAGGGCTTTGACGATGGCTTCCTCGATTACCTGCGCAATTTCGAGTTCAAGTGCGACGTCTGGGCCATCCCCGAAGGGACCCCCATCTACCCGGGCGAGCCGGTGATGACCGTAAGAGGCCCCGTCATCCAGGCCCAGTTCATCGAGACCATGGCCCTGCTTATCTTCAACCACCAGAGCCTGATCGCCACCAAGGCCAGCAGGATAGTGAGAGCCGCCGCCGGACGTCCCGTCATGGAGTTCGGTTCCAGGAGAGCCCACGGCGCCTCCGCTGCCATCATGGGGGCCAGAGCCGCCTACATCGGAGGCTGCGCCGGCACCGCCTGCGCCAACTGCGAGCCCGACTACGGCATCCCGGCCCTGGGGACCATGGCCCATAGCTGGGTCCAGCTCTTCGACAACGAATACGAAGCCTTCAGCAAATACGCCGAGGTCTATCCCGACAACTGCGTGCTGCTGGTCGACACCTACGACACCCTGAAGTCCGGCATACCCAACGCCATCAAGGTCTTCGACAAGTATAAGCCTGCCAAGAAGGGCATCAGGATAGACTCCGGAGACGTCACCTATCTGACCAAAAAGGCCAGGAAGATGCTCGACGACGCCGGCCATCCCGACTGTACCATCACCATCTCCAACTCCCTCGACGAGTACCTGATCAAGGACATACTGCTGCAGGGCGCCTGCATCGACAGCTTCGGCGTGGGCGAGAGGCTCATAACCTCAAGGTCCGAGCCCGTCTTCGGCGGAGTCTACAAGCTCTGCGCGACCGAAGATGGCAATGGCAACGTGATCCCCAAGATCAAGATCTCCAACAACGTTGAGAAGGTCACCAACCCGGGCTACAAGAAGGTCTACCGCCTCTTCGACAAGGACAGCGGCTACTCCTTCGGCGACTACCTCTGCCTGGCGGACGAGCCCGCCCCCGGCGAAGAAGACCTCAAGGCCGTCAACACCACGGCCGCGATGCATTACAAGAAGCTCTACAACTACAACGCCGTGCCTCTGCATGAGCAGATATTCAAGGACGGAAAGCTGGTCTACGAGCTCCCGACCCTGCAGGAGATCAGAGCCCGCCGCGAGGACTGCCTGGCCCATACCTGGGAAGAGTGCCTGCGCTTCGAGAACCCGCACATCTACAACGTCTATCTCTCCACCAAGCTGTGGAACCTGCGCAACGAGATGCTGGGCAACGTCCCCAAGGAATAGAGCGGACAGACTTAAAAGAGCATATCATCACGGAGCGGACGCCTTCAAGGCGCCCGCTTTTTTCGCCGCCTGCCGCCAATAGTAAGTTATTCAGTCAAATGATGAGGATGACTTTTGCCGCGATATGCGATATACTGCATATCGATGGGCCCGGGCAAAGGCGTGAAACGGAGGTCAGCGATGAACAGCTTTGTCACCAAACTCATAAAGGCCATGCTCGCCGGGATGATGATCGCGGCGGGATGCATAGTCTACTCTGTCTGCGCGAGCAGGCTCCTCGGGGCCTTCCTCTTTTCCTTCGGGCTCTTCACCATCTGCAATCACGGCCTCGATCTGTATACGGGCAAGGTAGGCTACCTGGCCATCGAGCGCAGCGGATCCTATGCCGCCGGGCTCCTGCTGACCCTGGCCGGGAATCTTATCGGCACTTTCCTCAGCGCCCTGCTCGTGAGCGTCTCCAGGATATATCCCTCCGTCTGCGAGTTCGTGATCCCCGCCGCCGCAGCGAAGAACGCCGACAGCTTCACCAGCCTCCTGGCGCTCTCGTTCTTCTGCGGCGTCCTGATGTTCGTCGGCGTCGATACCTTCAAACAGAGCGGCGACCCCGTGAGCAGGACGCTGGCGC
>JAEEIC010000201.1 GCA_016281165.1 Bacillota bacterium
AGGTCCTTAAGGTGCGGAAGGTCACGAGCAGAGCGTTCTTTTCCGAGATCCTCAGGGCCTTTTTGACGTCTTTAAAGACCCCCTCAAAAAGCTGGGAGAAGGTCAGTATGGCGCCGTTCCACAGGCCGAAGACCAGGAATTTGAGGCCGGCGCCGTGCCAGACGCCGATGATGAAGTAGACGATGAAGGTGGCACAGGCGGTGGGTATCACCTTGCCCAGCCTTCCTTTGAAGACCTTCCTCGCCGACGCGCCCAGCTTTACGAAGGGCCTGCTCAGGATCAGGGGATAGAAGACGTAATCCCTCATCCAGCTGCCCAGGCTGATGTGCCAGCGCCGCCAGTATTCGGCGAGGCTCTGGGCGAAGACGGGCCGCCTGAAGTTCTCGGCCAGGTCTATGCCCAGCATCTGCGCGACTCCCCTGGTGACGTCGATGCCGCCCGAAAAGTCGAAATATATCTGGACCGAGTACATCAGCACGGCCAGAACGGCGATGCTGCCGCTGTAGGAGAGATTGTCGGAAAAGACCGTCTGCACCAGCACGGCGGCCCTGTCGGCCACTATCATCTTCTTCATGTAGCCCCAGAGAGCCAGCTGGATGCCGAACTTGACCTGCCTGGCGTCGAACTTCCTGCCCGCCAGGAGCTGGGGCGCCAGCTGGCCGTAGCGGCTGATGGGTCCCTGCACCATCTGCGGGAAGAAGGAGACGAAGAGCGCGTATTTTAAAGGATTTTTCTCCGGGATCTGCTTATTTTTGCCGCAGTCGATGACGTAGCCCACGGACTGGAAGGTATAGAACGATATGCCGAGTGGCATGACGAGTCCGAGGCCGGCGTATTTCACCGCCGCCAGGAGCCCGAAGCATATGAGGCAGACGGCGAGGACGACTATACGCTTCTGTTTTTTTTCAGTGAGCCTCGCGAGCAGCAGGCCCGCGGCCCAGGTCACGACGAGGGTGACGGCGAGATAGACGGCAGAGCTCCTCCCCGCGGCAGCGTAAAAACAGCAGCTGGCAAAAAGCAGCACCAGCCACTGTACGCTCTTGGGGACGATATAGTACAGCAGTACCGTCCCCCCTGTCAGCGCCAGAAAGCGCAGGGAAGTGAAGCTCATCAGGCCCGCCTACGCGCCCACGCGGCTCTCGACCAGGGCGGTGATGGCGTCAAGATCGTTGAAATTCTCGGGCAGAAGGTCGTCCACGTCGAGCTCGATACCGTAGCGGTACATGAGCTCGGAGACTATGGTGATGATGTCGAGGGAGGCCAGTATCTCATCGTCTATCAGGGCCTTCTCGTTCTCAAAATCGATGCCCGGGCAGGTCTCCTTCAGCAGGGCAAGTATCTCTTCTCTCATTTTTCCGTCCTTTCAGGGCTGCCTTCGTCTCTTCTGAAGACGAGCGAGAGCATCCCGTCGTATTCGAGCCCCAGCCAGTCGTAGAGCTGCAGGGCTTCTTTGTTAATATCGTTGACCCACAGGCGCAGGGTGCCGCAACCGGTCTTCCCCATGGCCTCGGCCATGAGCCTGCCGGCGATGCCCTGGCCCCTGAGGGATGTGTCGACTATGAGGTGGGTGGCGTCGAAGACCTTTCCCGAGAGCGTGTAGTGGACCATGGCCGTGAGATCGGGCCCGTCTCTTAAGACGAAGAGGCCTTCTTTCGCCAGAAGGCGCAGCTCGCTCTCGGTGGGGACGCAGCCGGTGACCGGGTCGTAGGTCTTAAGGAGCATCTTCAAAAGGGGCTCAAGGTCCTTTTCGCGCGGCCTTGCGGCCCCGACGGGCTCGAAGGCGGCGGGAAACACGCGCCCGCTCATGCGGCGCCTTACGACCGCCTTATGGAAGCCCCGCTCCTCAAGATGCTCGAGGACCTTCGCCAGGCCCTTCGGGCTTCCGTCCGGCTTGAAGACCGCCTCCAGGACCGCCGTACCGCCGCAGGAGGAAGAGGCGAGCTCGGCCGCTCTTTCTTCTTCACCCTCGGCCGCCCACAGCCTTATGAGCTCAAAGCCGGGGCGCTTCTCCGCGACGACAAGATCGGGACCGTCGACAGCGTAACAGAGCCTGCCCTCTTCTATGGCCAGCCTGTAGGAGGAGGCCATGAGCCTGCCGTTGGTCGCGGGCCTCGACCTGAGAGCGGTCATTATGAGCGTTCCCAGCTGTTTTTCGGAGACTATCTTATCCATCGGCGAGCATCTTCTTAAGCGCGGCCCGGTCGGGCTTGCCGCTCATGGTCTCGGGCATGGCCGTGAGCCTTACGTATTCCTGCGGATGCATGTAGCGCGGGATCAGGGCCTCGAGCCTTTTGGCGATCTCCTCTTTTTCGGCCTTTCCAGTATAGACGCAGATGATGCGGTCCTTTTCTTCGTCGAAAAGGCAGACCGCCCTGTCTATGCCCGCTACGCTCATGAGAGCGGTCTCGCTCTCGCCCAGTTCGATGCGGTAGCCCATGTGCTTTATCTGGCTGTCTTTGCGCGAGAGGAAGTAAAGAAGGCCGTCTTCGCCCAGCTTTACTATATCACCTGTACGGTAAACTCTGTCGTGATACCAGGGGTTGAGAGGATCCTGCGGGAAGGCTTCGGCGCTCTTCTCAAAGTCCGCGAAGTATCCGAGAGACACTCCCCTGCCCCTCACCCAGAGCTCGCCGGGCTCGCCCGGCTCCGCGGGGCTTCCGTCCTCCCTGAGCACCATGAGCTGCGTATTGGCGCAGGCCCTGCCTATGGGCACGGGCTCCTCGTCTCTGAACTCCCTGTCGACCCGGTAGAAACAGCAGTCGACCGTGGTCTCCGTGGGCCCGTAGACGTTCACGATCTCCGCCCCGGGGGCCGCGGCCTTCCAGATGTTTATGCTCTTGGCGCTCAGGGCTTCTCCGCCCAGGACTATCCTCCTGAGGCGCTCCGGCCTGTGCTTTTCGAGCACCCTGCTCGCCGCGACCAGGTCGAAGGCCGAGGTCGCCCAGTTGAGCACGTTCACCCTGTTCTCGTTGAGGTATTTGATGAGCAGCGTGGGGAACATGAAGAACTTCCGGGGCAGTATGTGTATGGTCCCGCCGGTCTTGAGGCAGGGAAAAAGGTCTCTTCCCGAGGCGTCGAAATAGAACGGGGGCTGGTTGCCGCAGACGTCGTCTTCGCTGCTGCCGAACTCCTCGCAGTACCACTCGGTGAAGTCGATGAGGCTGCCGTGCGAGACCGCAATGCCCTTGGGCTCCCCGGTGGAGCCTGAGGTGAAGAACACGTAGGCGGGATCGACGTCGAGCACGAGCGCGCGCCTTTCCCTCAGCAGTCCCTCGTCCGCGGGATGCGCGAAGGCGTCCTCAAAGGCTATGCGGGCCGCCCCGGGGCATATATCCGCGAGGGCTTCCAGCTCTTCTCTTCTGCCGGCGATCGCAGCGGGGGCAAGGCGGGAGAGCATCTTCTCCATCCGCGCCGCGGGCATGGTCTTGTCCAGGGGCACGTAATAATCGCCCGAGGCGAGAACGCCCATGAAGGCGGCGACGCTCTCCTTGTCTCTTCCGGTCAGGACGCAGACAGGCCTCGCGAACGGAGGATGAGCAGGCGCGGGGCAGCGCTCTGCCGCCGCGGTCCCCAAAGAGAGCGCCAGCGCGTAGAGCGCGGAAAAGCTCAGGCTGCCCTTCTCGTCGGCCAGCGCCGTCTTGTCCGGCAGCCTCTTCGCCGTATCTTCAAGGTAATCGAAGATGTTGTACTGCATATTTGCCTTTAATTTATCTCGTAGCTTCCGTCGGCCGTGAGCTTGAGGCTGGCGGAGAAGGTCTCCCTGATGAGCCCCACCATGGCCTCGACGTCGCGGGCTCCCACGGTCTCGTACGGAGAGTGCATGGCCAGCTGGGCCGCGCCTATATCCGCGGTGAGGAAGGGGATCTGGTGCTGTGAGAGATTGCCCAGGGTCGAGCCTCCCTGGATGTCGGAATGATTGCTGAAGACCTGCACGGGGATGCCGGCCCTCTCGGCCATGGCCCTGACGACGCCGGTGCTGATCGCGTCGGTGGTATATTTCTGGCTGGCGCTGTACTTGAGCAGCACGCCTCCGCCCAGCCGGGGCTGGTTCACGGGATCGCACTTTTCCTCTCTGTTGGGATGCAGGGCGTGGCCGTTGTCGCCCGAGAGCATGA
>JAEEIC010000202.1 GCA_016281165.1 Bacillota bacterium
CCTTGATCTGGCCCTCGAGATCGTCGAGCAGCTGCGGATGGTCTTCCAGATAGAGCTTGACGTTCTCTCTTCCCTGGCCGATGCGCTCTCCTCTGTAGGAGTACCAGGAGCCGGACTTCTCTATCAGGCCGGACTCTACCGCGCAGTCGAGTATGTCGCCCGACTTGGAGATGCCCTTGCCGTACATGATGTCGAATTCGGTGAACTTGAAGGGAGGCGCGACCTTGTTCTTTACTACTTTTACTTTGGTGCGGTTGCCGATTATATTGTCGCCCTGCTTGATGGACTCCACCCTTCTCACGTCGAGCCTGACGGAGGCGTAGAACTTGAGAGCCCTGCCGCCGGTGGTGGTCTCGGGATTGCCGAACATCACGCCTATCTTCTCTCTCAGCTGGTTGATGAAGATGATCATGGTGCCGGTCTTGTTGGCCACGCCCGCGAGCTTTCTGAGCGCCTGCGACATCAGCCTTGCCTGCAGGCCCACGTGGCTGTCGCCCATGTCGCCTTCGATCTCGGACTTGGGGACCAGGGCGGCGACGGAGTCGATGACGACCACGGAGATGGCGGCGCTCCTGACGAGCATCTCGCAGATCTCGAGCGCGTCCTCGCCGGTGTCGGGCTGGGATACGAGCAGGTTGTCTATCTGTACGCCCAGATTCCGCGCGTAGACCGGGTCGAGAGCGTGCTCGGCGTCGATGAAGGCGCAGCGCCCGCCCTGCCTCTGGGCCTCGGCGATGACGTGGAGAGCCAGAGTAGTCTTGCCCGAGGACTCGGGACCGTAGATCTCGATGATGCGGCCCTTGGGGAGCCCGCCTATGCCGCAGGCGATATCGAGGCTCACCGAGCCGGTGGAGATCGCTTCTATGTCGAGCCTGGCGCTGTCGTCGCCCAGGTTCATCACCGTGCCCTTGCCGAATTTCCTGTCTATCTGCTGGAGCGCAGCCTCGAGGGCCTTATCCTTTTCGCTTTTGTTGGTGTTGCTGTTGGCTGCAGCCATGTTTTCCTCCTAATCTTCAAAAAAGAACATTTGTTCGTTAATATAATATGCTATTTCGATCGGCAGGTCAAGCGGTATTTTCAACATCAAAATACCATATTATGGCAATAATGTCAATATGCTACTTGAGCGTTTTGTAGATCTGAAGGAACATCTGCAGGACGGCGTTCTTGCGCACCCTCTCCCTGGTGGGCCTTCTGGTGGTGAATCTCTTCGCGGCGCACTTCCCGTCGTACCAGAGGCCGACGTAGAAGGTCCCCACGGGGTCTTCTTCCGTCCCGCCCAGAGGACCGGCGTAGCCGGTGACGGAGACGCAGACGTCGCTTCCCGAAGCTCTGCGCAGACCTTCCGCCATCTCCAGGGCGGTCTGGCTGCTCACGGCGCTGTATCTCTCAAGAGTCGCGGGAGATACGCCCAGTTCTTCCATCTTGGCCTTCTCGGAGTATGTGACGAGGCTCCTGTCGAAGACCTCCGAGGCTCCGGAGATATCGGTGACGGCGGCGGCGAACATGCCGCCGGTGCAGCTCTCGCAGGACGAGAGCTTAAGCCCCCTCTCCTTCAGCATCTTAAAGACCACCTGGGCGATGTCTTCTCCCTCGACGCTGTAGATATTGTCAGGTATCTTTTTCACGACCTTCTCGGTCATCGCGTCGACCGCGGCTCTGGCTTCCTCGAGAGTCTTCCTCTTTGAGGATATCCTCAGCTTGCACTGGAAGGTGCCGGCGTAGGTCGCGAGGGTCGGATCGGTCTGGCCGTCGATGAATTCGAGGAGCTCGGTCTCAAGGGCGGATTCCCCTATGTCGTAGGTCATTATATTCCGCGACCAGAGCACGGAGTCCTGCCTGGCAAGGAGCCTGGGCTTCACTTCGTTGTCGAACATGGGCTTCATCTCCGAAGGCGGGCCGGGCAGCGATATTATGAGCTTTCCGTCCTTTTCGAGCCAGAAGCCCGGGGCGGTACCGTTGGCGTTGGGAAGTACGACGGCGTGCTCGGGGAGGAAGGCCTGCTTCCTGTTGTTCTCGGTCATCTTCCTCTCGCTCTTCGCGAAAAGGGCTTCGAGCTTCGCCATCTCCTCGGGGAAAGGCACGTTCCTTTCGCCGAAATACTCGCATATCATCTCTTTCGTGAGGTCGTCCTGGGTCGGTCCCAGTCCTCCGGTGGTGATGATCATGTCGCAGTCGGTATAGATGTGGGCCAGCATCTCCTTGAGCCTGGCGGGATTATCGCCCACGCTCATGTGGTACATCACGTCTATGCCAAGCTCCTGCAGCTGCTGCGAGATATAGACCGAATTGGTGTTGACGATGGAACCGAAGAGTATCTCGGTGCCTACCGTAAGTACTGTGCATCTCATGTTCTCTCTCCTACATCGAAAAGACCTGACGGTTCTTATATATATATTCGGCTCCCGAGACCACCGTCATGACCAGGGCCGCCCAGAGGAACACCCTGCCGGCCGTCATCACGGCGGCGGGCCGCGCGAGCACCAGCAGCGGCACCGCGATCATCTGCAGCACGGTCTTGATCTTGCCGCTCATGCCGGCCGCGATCACGATGCCCTCGGAGGCCGCGACCGTCCTCATGCCGGCCACGACGAACTCTCTCGTGAGTATGATTATGAGCATCCAGGCCGGGACGGTCCCGTCGGCGACCATCAGGCAGAAGGCCGCGTAGACCAGTATCTTGTCGGCCAGGGGATCCATGATCTTGCCGAAATTGGTTATGAGATTCCTCTTCCTGGCGATGCGTCCGTCGAGCATGTCGGTGAGCGAGGCCAGGCAGAAGACGATGAAGGCCGCGATATTCATGCCCTTAAGATAAAAGAGCACGAAGAATGGCACGGCGATGATCCTCGAGATAGTGAGTTTATTGGGCAGATTCAATCGTTTTCAACCGCCTTTCCTGTGACGTCGTAGTCGAAAGCGTCCTCGATGAGCACGTCTATGAACTCGCCGCATCTGAGCTTCCTGTCTGAGGTAAAGATCACGCTGTTGTCTATCTCGGGGGCGTCCATATAGCTGCGCCCGATATAGCTGCCGTCGCCGCAGTCCTCCTCGACGAGGACCTTCAGGGTCCTCCCGATGAGTTTCTGATCGTTCTCAAGCGATATGAGCCTTTGGATCTCCATGATGCGGTCCCTGCGCCTCTCCCTGACTTCTTTCCTCACCTGGGGCTTCATGAGGGCGGCCGCGGTGCCTTCTTCTTTCGAATAAGCGAAGACGCCCAGGCGCTCGAAGCGCATGTCGGAGACGAAACGGCGCAGCTCGAAGTGCTCCTCCTTCGTCTCGGTGGGGAAACCGGCGATCAAAGTAGTCCTGATGACGATGCCGGGAAGCTGTTCACGTAATCTTTTTATCGTCGACCTTATTGAAGAATCAGTCGATTTGCGGTTCATCGCCTTGAGGACTCTGTCGCTCGAATGCTGGATGGGTATATCGATATAGCGGCAGATCTTGGGCTCCTCCTTCATCACGTCGATGAGCTCCTGCGTGATCTCGTCCTCATAGCAGTACATGAGCCTGATCCATTCCAGGCCGTCGACGCGGCAGAGCGCCCTTAAGAGCGAAGGAAGGTCCGCCTCCCCCTCAAGATCGCAGCCGTAGGCCGTTACATCCTGGGCGATGACGACGAGCTCCTTAACGCCTGCTGCGGCGAGCTTTTTCGCCTCTTCTATGATATTCTCCGGCCTTCTGCTCCTGTAGCGGCCTCTGATGAAAGGGATGGCGCAGTAGGTGCAGACGTTGTTGCAGCCCTCGGCTATCTTGATGGGAGCGGTCCAGGGAGTCTCCCTTACGGAATCCAGGCGCGTCCCCAGCTCTTCGAAGACTCTTCCCGCCGCCGAGACCGCGGGCTCGCCCGCACCCTGTTCAACGAGCTCCGGGAGCTTCATATAATCGTTCACGCCCAGGAACACGTCGACCTCGGGCATGAGCTTTTCAAGATCTTCGGCGTAGCGCTGCGAAAGACAGCCGCTGACGAAGAGCCTCTGCCCGCTCTTTTTGAGCTTTCCCAGCTCGATGATGGTATCGATGGACTGGGTCTTGGCGTCGTTGATGAAGCCGCAGGTATTGACCATC
>JAEEIC010000203.1 GCA_016281165.1 Bacillota bacterium
ATATCGACATGATGATCATGCAGCACACCTCCAGAGTCGAGGAGAAGGACGGCAAGACCAGCGTCGCCTGCCCCGGCGGCGAAGGCGGTCTCGGCTTCGTAGGCAGGATGGTGCAGTATGTTGGCAAGGCCAGCCACGCCGCTCTGCCCTGGCAGGGCATCAACGCCCTCAAGGCCGCTCAGGTGGGAATGCTCGCCATCGATTCGCAGCGCGAGACCTTCCCGCCCACTGACAACATCAGGGTCCATCCCATCGTGACCAAGGGCGGAGACCTGGTCAACGTAGTTCCCTCCGACGTCCGCATCGAGACCTACGTAAGAGGCAACAACACCGAGGGCATCCTCAAGGCCGCCGAGAAGGTCGACAGGTCCTTCCAGGCGGGAGCCGACGCCATCGGCGCCAAGGTCAATATCACCAAGCTCCCCGGCTATATGTGCCCCCTCGACTGCAAGCCCCTCAAGGAGCTCGTATGCAGCAACCTCAACGACATCTTCGGTGAGGAGCACGTCGATCCCATCGGCCACGGCGGCAGCACCGACGCTTCCGACGTCGCCCACATCATGCCCACCGTCCATATGTACATCGGCGGAGCCACCGGCGTCGGCCACGGAGACGACTACAAGGTGAGCGATCCGCAGATGGCGATCGTCGACGCGGCCAAGGTCATGGTCTGCTCGGCCATCGATCTTCTCGCCAACGGCGCCGAGAAGGCCCTCGAGATCAAGAAGAACTGGAAGGCTCCCATGACCAAGGAGGAGTACCTCTCCCAGTGGTGCGGGCTGTAATACCACAGCGTCAAAACATGCCATGCGTCCTTCGGGGCGCATGGCTTTCGCGAATATGAAGGAGAAATATATGACAGTTAAGGAAATGAAGGCGGCGGCCTGCAAGGCGATCGAAGACCACAGCGAGGAGATAATAGCCCTCGCGAGATCCATCGAATACGAGCCGGAGCTGGGCTACAAGGAGTTCAAGACCGCGGCCAAGGTGCAGGCGGAGCTCGACAAGCTGGGCTTTGAGCATCAGGACGGCATCGCCATCACCGGGATCAAGACTCCCGTCAAGGGAAGAGACCACAAGGCAAGAGTCGCCATCATGGGCGAGCTCGACGCGGTCCTCGTTCCCGGCTGCCCCACCGCGGACCCCGTGACCGGAGCCGCTCACTGCTGCGGGCACAACGCCCAGGCGGCCTCCGTCGTCGGCGTCGCCTACGCCCTCAAAGAGAGCGGGATCATGGACGAGCTCGACGGCGACATCGTGCTCATGCACGTCCCCTCCGAGGAGTTCGTGGAACTCGAGTACAGAAAAGGCCTCATCGACGAGGGGAAGATCTCCCTGGTCGGCGGCAAGCAGGAGTTCATCAAGCTCGGCGCTATGGACGATATCGACATGATGATCATGCAGCACACCGCCAAGGTCATGGAGGTGAACGGCAGGACCATAGTCGCCTGTCCCGGCGGAGAGCGCGGAGGCCTGGGATTCATGGGAAGGCTGGTGCAGTATGTGGGCAAGGCCAGCCACGCGGCCATGCCCTGGCAGGGCGTCAACGCCCTCAAGGCCGCCCAGGTCGGATTACTGGCGATAGACGCGCAGCGCGAGACCTTCCCCCCGGATGACAGCATCAGGGTCCATCCCATCGTGACCAAGGGCGGAGATCTGGTGAACGTCGTTCCTTCCGACGTCCGCATCGAGACCTACGTCAGAGGAAGCAATATGGAGGGCATCCTGAAGGCCGCCGAGAAGGTCGACAGGTCCTTCCAGGCCGGAGCCGACGCCATCGGCGCCCAGGTGAACATCACGAAGCTGCCGGGCTACATGTGCGCTCTCGACTGCAAGCCTTTAAAGCAGGTCGCTTACGAGAACCTCTGCGAGATATTCGGCGAGGAGCATGTGGATCCCGAAGGCATAGGCGGAAGCACCGACGCGTATGATATCGCCCACCTCATCCCCACGACTCACATGATGATAGGCGGAGCGTCCGGCGTAGGCCACGGTGACGACTACAAGATCACCGATCCCCATATGGCTGTCGTCGACGCCGCCAAGGCCATGGTCTGCACCGCCATCGACCTGCTGGCCGACGGCGCGAAGAAGGCCCTGGAGATCAAGAATAACTGGAAGGCTCCCATGACCAAGGAGGAATACCTCAGCAAGTGGTGCGGGCTCTAAGGAGCGCTAAGATACAAGGAGAAAGGATATGACAGTACAGGAAATGAAAGCGGCGGCCTGCAAAGCGATACAGGACCACGCGGAAGATATCATCGCCCTGGCGACTGCCATCGAGCAGGAGCCTGAGCTGGGCTACAAGGAATTCAAGACCGCGGCCAAGGTGCAGGCGGAGCTCGACAAGCTGGGCTTTGAGCACAAGGACGGGGTCGCGATCACCGGCATCATCACTCCCGTCGAGGGACGCGATCACGAGGCGAAGGTCGCCATCATGGGCGAGCTCGACGCGGTCCTCGTTCCCGGCTGCCCCACCGCCGATCCCGTGACCGGCGCCGCCCACTGCTGCGGACACAACGCCCAGGCGGCCTCCGTGGTAGGCGTCGCCTACGCTCTCAAGGAGAGCGGCATCATGAAGGAGCTCGACGGCGACATCGTGCTCATGCACGTCCCCTCCGAGGAGTTCGTTGAGCTCGAGTACAGGAAGGGCATAATCGACGAGGGCAAGATCTCCCTTGTCGGCGGCAAGCAGGAGTTCATCAAGCTCGGCGCCATGGACGACATCGACGTCATGATCATGCAGCACACCGCCGGCGTCACCGAGATGGACGGCAAGACTATATACGCCAATCCCGGCGGCGAGGGAGGCCTCGGCTTCGTCGGAAGACTGGTGAAATACACCGGCAAGGCCAGCCACGCGGCCAGCCCCTGGCAGGGCATCAACGCCCTCAAGGCCGCTCAGGTGGGCATGCTCGCCATCGATTCGCAGCGCGAGACCTTCCCGCCCACTGACAACATCAGGGTCCATCCGATCGTGACCAGGGGAGGCGATCTGGTCAACGTGGTGCCTTCCGACGTACGCATCGAGACCTATGTGAGAGGAAACAACACCGAGGGCATACTCAAGGCCGCGGAGAAGGTCGACAGGTCCTTCCAGGCCGGAGCCGACGCCATCGGCGCCAAGGTCGACATCACGAAGCTCCCCGGCTACATGTGCCCCATCGACTGCCCGCCGCTCAAGCAGATAGTATATGAGAACCTCTGCGGCATCTTCGGCGAAGAACACGTCGATCCCATCGGCCGCGGCGGCAGCACCGACGCCTCCGACGTCGCCCACATCCTGCCGACCTGCCATATGAACATCGCCGGCGCCAGCGGCGTATTCCACGGCGACGATTTCAAGATCACCGATCCGCAGATGGCCGTCGTCGACGCGGCCAAGGCCATGGTCTGCACCGCCATCGACCTGCTGGCCGACGGCGCCGGGAAGGCCCTCGAGATCAGGAAGAACTGGAAGCCTCCCATGACCAAGGAAGAATACCTCAGCCAGTGGTGCGGGCTCTAGACCGCGCTCCGGCAGAAACAGGAGTTGATATGACAGTACAGGAAATGAAAGCGGCGGCCTGCAGGGCCATCGACGAGCACGGAGAAGAGATAATCGCGCTGGCCAAAGCCATCGAGCTGGAGCCCGAGCTGGGCTACAAGGAATACAAGACCGCGGCAAAGGTGCAGGCTGAGCTGGACAAGCTGGGCTTTGAGCACAGGGACGGAGTCGCTCTGACCGGCGTGGTGACTCCCATAGAGGGAAGATCGCACAAGGCCAGGGTCGCCATCATGGGCGAGCTCGACGCGGTGCTCGTGCCCGGCTGCCCGACGGCCGATCCCGTGACCGGCGCCGCCCACTGCTGCGGACACAACGCCCAGGCGGCCTCCGTGATAGGCGTCGCCTACGCCCTCAAGGATACGGGCATCATGGACGAGCTCGACGGAGACATAGTGCTCATGCACGTCCCCTCGGAGGAGTTCGTGGAGCTCGAGTTCAGAAAGGGCCTCATCGACGAGGGGAAGATCTCTCTTGCCGGCGGCAAGCAGGAGTTCGTGAAGCTCGGCGTCATGGACGACATCGACGCCATGATAATGCAGCACAGCATAGAGGCCTTCGAAAAGGACGGGAAGACCGTCATGGCCTTCCCCTACGGAGCCGGAGGACTGGGCTTCGTCGGCAGGCTGGTGCGCTACACCGGCAAGGCCAGCCACGCGGCCATGCCCTGGCAGGGCATCAACGCCCTCAAGGCCGCCCAGGTCGGGATGCTGGCGATAGATGCCCAGCGCGAGACCTTCTCTCCCCAGGACAATATCAGGGTCCACCCCATAATCACCAAGGGCGGTGATCTGGTCAACGTGGTGCCCTCTGACGTGCGCGTCGAGAGCTACGTGAGAGGCGCCTCCACCGAGGCCATACTGAACGCCGCCGAGAAGGTCGATCGCAGCTTCAGGGCGGGAGCCGACGCCATCGGCGCCCAGGTCGAGATCACGAAGCTTCCCGGCTACATGGTGGTCCAGGAATGCGCCGCCCTCAACAAGATCGCCTACGACAATCTCTGCGGCATCTTCGGCGAAGAGCATGTGGTCCCGAAGGACGCCGGCGTCTCTACCGACGCTTACGACCTTTCCAACTTCATGCCCGTGTGCCACATGTACATAGGCGGGGCGAAGGGCGTGCTGCACGGCGAGGACTTCAAGATCGAGGACCCGCAGAGCGCCATCCTGAACGCCGCCAAGGCCATGGTCTGCACGGCCATCGACCTGCTGGCGGACGGAGCGGAGAAGGCTCTCGCGGTCAAGGAGAGCTTTAAGCCCAACATGACCAGGGAAGAGTATCTCAGCAAGTGGTGCGGACTGTAGAAAACGGCCTCACATAAGACTTTAAAAGAAAAAAGACCGCGGCAGGGCGCGCTTTGCCGCGGTCTTTGCGTTTTTCGGCATTCCCGGGGGCCTCATTCCGAAAAAAATCATGGTTAAAAAAATATCGATAGATTGATTTGAAGGCGGTATTAAGATACAATTTATTGATAATATGCGGAATACAGGTCCGGGCGGGGAGCTGCCCTTAAAAAGAGCGAATATCAAGGTAAAGGGCATAGTCCAGGGCGTCGGCTTCAGGCCGTTCATCCACCGGCAGACCGAAAAGTACGGCCTCAAGGGCTGGGTGAGGAACACCTCCGACGGAGCCGAGATCGAGATAGAGGGGCCCGAAGACAGTATAGACCGCTTCGCGGCCGAGCTTTGGACCCGAAAGCCCCTGCTGGCCCTGATCGAAGACGTGAGGACGGAAAAATTTCCGGATCTTAAGGACTACGAACGCTTTGAGATCATAGAGAGCAGGTCCCTGGGCAGAAGGAACACCCTCATCTCGCCCGACGTCGCCCTCTGCGACGACTGCCTGCGGGAGCTCTTCGATCCCGCGGACAGAAGATACCGCTACCCTTACATAAACTGCACCAACTGCGGTCCCCGCTTCACCATCATAAAGGACGTGCCCTACGACAGGGCGATGACCACCATGGCGGAATTCGCCATGTGCCCGGTCTGTCATAAAGAATACACCGATATCGGAGACAGAAGATATCACGCCGAGCCCACCTGCTGCCCCGAATGCGGGCCGCGGCTGCGCTATCTTGACGGAAGCGGCCGGCCTGAGGAGGGCGATCCCGTGAGCCTCGCGGCCCGGGACTTAAGAGAAGGAAAGATCGTCGCCGTGAAGGGCCTGGGTGGCATACACCTGGCCTGCGTAGCGGAGGACAGCGCCGCCGCGCTCCTCAGAGCCAGAAAGCAGCGGGACGAAAAGCCCTTCGCCCTCATGTGCAAAGACCTTGAGACCGTAAAAAGGATCTGCGCCGTCGACGGGACCGAGGAAAGGCTCCTTAGCGATCACAAAAGGCCCATAGTGCTGCTGAAGAAAAAGGACGCCCAAAGCTTCAGAGAGGTGAGCGGGAACGGAAGGCTGGGGGTCATGCTCCCCTATACGCCAGTCCAGCACCTGCTCTTCGCCGAATGCCCCGACACGCTGATAATGACCAGCGCCAATCTCTCGGACCTCCCCATCATCTATGAGGACGAAGAGGCGCTGGAAAAGCTCAGAGGCATCGCGGACAGCTTCCTTCTGGGCGACAGGAAGATACATACCCGCTGCGACGACTCCCTGGTCTACGCCTTCAGGGGAAAGGAATACCCCGTGCGGCGCTCGAGGGGCTACGTGCCCTTCCCGCTGAACCTTGAAGGGGCGGACGCGATGATACTGGCTCTGGGGGCCGAGCAGAAGGCCTCGTTCTGTGTGTCGCGCGAGGGCAGCGTCTTTCCCAGCCAGCATATAGGAGACCTCAAGAACCTCGAGACCTTCGAGAACTACCGGCAGCAGATAAGCCACTTCGAGAGGATGTTCTCGGTAAAGCCCGAAAAGCTCGTCTGCGATCTTCATCCCGACTATCTTTCGACCGTCTACGCGGAGGAAAGAGCGGAGAAGGATGCTCTGCCCCTCGTCAGAGTGCAGCACCACTGGGCCCACATG